>DASUPR010000357.1:0-2589 GCA_036281015.1 Pyrinomonadaceae bacterium | reverse complement strand
GGTTTGCAAGCCGTTCTCTTCACGTCTTACGACCAGCGTCACTTTGCTGTGGGTCTTTAATCCGACCTGGCCATAGACCACGTGTACGCCCGACTCGCCGAGCCGCTTGGCCCATTCGATGTTGTGCTCTTCGTCGAAGCGAGCCTTGATCTCGACCACCGCCGTGACCTGTTTGCCTCGTTCGCTCGCCTGGATCAGCGCCTGCGGAATCGGAGACTTTTTACCCGTTCGGTAGAGACACATCTTGATCGCCACGACATCCGGATCGTTCGCAGCCGACTGAATAAAATCGACGATGGTCGCGAAAGTGGTGTACGGATGGTGAACCAGTTCGTCCTGCTTTTTGATCGCGTCGAAAATCGATTCGCTCTTGCGCATCACAGGAGGCGCGACTGCTTTCAGCGGTTTGTCCTTCAGTTCCGGTTTGTCGAGACTGTAGAGCTCCATCAAATGCGGCACGTCGAGCAGCCCGTCGATCTTGTAAACGTCGTCGGGTTCGATCCGGAGTGACTTGGTCAGGTACTCAACCATCTCGGCCGGCATCGACGACTCAACTTCCAAACGCACCGGCAAACCAAAACGTCGTTCGCGCAACGACTCCTTGATCAACGCCAGCAGGTCTGCGGCCTTGTCGTCGCGAATCTCGACGTCGGCGTCGCGTGTGACGCGGAAGAGATGTCCCTTGCTCAGGTGCATGCTCGGAAACAGCGCATGAATGTTTGCTTCGATCACCTCTTCAACCAGCGCAAACTTCAGTTCGCCTGGATTCACCGGAATCAGGCGCGGCACCACGGGCGGCACCTTGATGCGCACGAAGCGCGCTTCAGTACCGATCGGCGCTCCGGCAAGCGTGTCATCCGGATTACCTTCAACCGTGAGCCCGATGTTCAAACTGAGATTCGAAATGTAAGGAAACGGGCGCGCCGGATCGACAGCCTGCGGAGTCAGCACCAGAAAAATGTTCTTCATGAAGTACTGCGAGAGGGTGCGTTTTTCATCCTTTGAAAGCGTCTGGTACGGCGCGATGACCACGCCGTTAGCGGCAAGCTCCGGCAACACGTCGTCGCGCAGACAACGCGTCTGTTCCTCGATGAGCGGGAGCACTCGATTCCGAATCGCCGCGAGTTGTTCAATGGGCATCAACTCGCCGGGCATTGGACCAATGTCTTCGATGGGCAGCATCTCCTTGATGCCCGAAACGCGCACCATGAAGAATTCGTCGAGGTTGGACGAGAACACCGAGAGGAACTTCAACCGTTCGAGCACCGGCGTCGACTTGTCAGTCGCTTCTTCCAGCACGCGCTTGAAGAATTCCAACTGGGCCAGATCGCGATTGAGTACAGACCAGGCAAGAAAACGGTTTGGTTTGTTTCGAGGTATTTCCGATTGCATTACGTTCTGACCCTGAGTTCTTCCTTGAGCTTAATTTTGCGAAACGTGAGAAGAGCAACGCGCGTCGATTATCATTCGCGCCTTGCGCACAAACTCTGTGGTCCACTCCGCAGGCGAACGATCGCGTTCGGCGTTGCGCGAAGCCGCGAAGACCTTCGTGATCGTTCCGTTCTGTTTTTCTGCGTCGAGCAGTCGCTGAAGATTATCGGCCAGCAACTTGCGCCCGCCTTCGGAGATGCTCGTGTCGCCGACACTCTTCGCGGTTGCCGTACAAACTCCATTACCACTGACGGCGATCGGATCTTTCTTGCGCCACACGTCGAGCCGCGCTTTCTTCTCGCTGGAGCTCGAATGACCAAACGTCGAGCCCATGTCGCTCACGTAGAAAACCGCCTGGCCCGGTTCGCAAACACGCGCGTTGCCTTCCTTGCGCGACTTGAGACACGCGAACTTGTGATTGTCGGTCTTGGTGTCGCCGTGATCGATGAACCCGAGCCACAGTTTCAACGCATCGACTTCCGCGCGCGAGTGCTGAGCGATCTTCTGAAGTGATTCGGCGAGCGAGCCGGAGTCCTTGTTGTTGCAGTTGACGTCGATTCCCTTCGCGAGCGAAAGCTCGACGCCTGCGGCCGGCTGGAACGGCGAAAAACTCGCGCCCTGAAAACCGCGGGTCAAACTCTTCTCGCAATCGGGACACGTAACATCCGCGACCCACTCGTCATCGGCGAAAAACCCGAGTGCTTGCGAGAAACGCGACGACAAAAACTCCCCGTAGATCTCGCCGTTTCTTTTATCGGGCGACTGGCCCTTGAAGTGCGGTTTGACTTTGTACCGGACCAACTGGCCCTCTTCGTCAGTCACGCCCTGTACCGAACAATGAAACTTCGGCGTCGTACCCGCGCCGGGCGACTCGTCCTTGTTGGCGACGCAATTGATCGGCTTCGCGCGGCCGTTCTGGTCGACCGGGGGCGCACCGCGCCGTGGCCCGTTTGCCGGGTTGTAACCAAGCACCGGGTCATAACCCGGATCGGGCGTTCGATAGACTTTGGCAGTCTGCTCGGCGCGCGCGCGTTCGGCGGACGTGAAACACGCCTGTTGCGCACTGGCTGGCGGAGAGAAGAAGAGTCCAACCACGAGAATCAGCAGAAGCGGGACCCACTCCCGAGATGAATTCTGACGCATTGTCTTTGTACTCCC
>DASUPR010000356.1:0-9207 GCA_036281015.1 Pyrinomonadaceae bacterium | reverse complement strand
CAGGTTCTTGTCCTTGCCGACGGCTGCGCGATACTCGTCCCATGCGCGTTTGTAATCACGCGCGCGAACGAACGCATCGCGAATCGTTTCTTCGACGCCCATGCGCGTGTTTGGATAACGACGCGTGACGCCGGGCTGATTAGGCGTGCTCGAACGTTTCACGTTTTCGCCGAGTGCAAACTTGATTCCCGGCATCGCGCCGGGAAACAGGAACTCACTCGCGGGCCTGCCATACTTGATCTTCACGACCGTGTTCAAACCGCCGATCGGATTCGCCGAGCCGTGTAGCAGGTTCAACGTCGTCACGCCGCCCGCGAGCCCGCGATAAAGATCGACGTCGGTCGGATTCAACACGTCTTCGGTTCGCACCATTGACGTAACGGCGAGTGTGCCTTCGTTGATCGTGTCGAGCATCGAGTGGGAGTGCGCATCGATGATGCCCGGCATGACGTACTTGCCGGTGCCGTCGATGATGCGCGCGTTTGCGGAAGCGTTGAGGTTCTTGCCGACGCCGGCGATCTTGCCGTTGCGCAGCAGCACGTCAGTGTTTTGCAATGTGCCGCGCGTGACGGTGAGCACTGTCGCGTTGCGGATCAACGTTTCCTGTGTTTGGGCCACAGATGCCACGGATGCAACACAGACAAACACGGACAGTAGAAATAATCGTTTGGTTACTCTCATAGGTTTACCTTTGTGCTTCTTGTGCCTCTTTGTGGCTAATTTGGTCGTGCTCGATTTGCTGTGAACGATCCCGGCGCCAAGCCTACGACATTGACGGCGCCGCGGATCTGATCGCCTGCAAGCGTTCCGGTGAACGTCGCCTCTTTAGTTTGTCCTTCAATCTCGAGCGGAACAGTGAAACGAACTTCACCGCCTGTCATCGAAGCGTTTGAGATCTCGCCTGTTCCGAGCGAACCGGCGATCGAGCCGCTCAACCGCTCGCCTTCCTGCGTTAGATTCAACGTTGCGGCCCTTTCGCTCTGGCCGAGATTGATGTTGAGGTGCCACGTTCCGCTCAACACATTGCGCCCGCCTGGACCACCCGTCGCAGGACGTAGATCAACCGGACGTCCATCGATGAACACGTTTACGATGCTGCGGTTCCGATCAAAAAGCTCGCCGCGTGTGACCACTAAGTTTGCGATCTTGCCGGTCTCGATCGAGCCGAGCTGGTTCTCAACGCCGAAGATCGTCGCGGGCCAGATCGTAAAAGCGCGCAACGCATCCGTCGCTGACAGTCCGTTCTCAATCGTGCGGTTCGCGTTCGCGAGCAGATCGGAAATGTTCGTCAACGAACCTGACTGAAACGCAAAACGAACTCCGGCCTTCGCGAGCTTGCCGGCCGTTTGCTGCGCCGCAACACGCTCGCGCAACACGCGCATCGGTTCGGGATCTGCTTCCGGAATCGCTGCCGTCGTGCGCCGCGGCAAGTTGAGCGATAACAGCACGGGTACGTTCTGTTTCGCCAAACGATCCGCGAGCCGATCGGCTTCGCGCCCACCAGCTATGATCAGCTTTAGTTTGAACTCGGCGCCCAAATCCAGCGCGCGTGCGATCTCGCGTTCGCTGTTTGCCAACATCACGACCGGCATGCGCCCGTCGACCACCGGAACCAGCGCGGCCAGCGATCGATCCATTTCCGGCCGGCGCATTCCGCGCGGCGAACGTTCGTACATGGCGATCGAGTCGCGATAACGCTGCGCGTCGAGCATCATCTGCCGCAACGTCGCAAACACGCCCAGCAACGAACCGGGATACGCGCCGCGCAGCGGAGTAAACCCGACGTGCATCGCGACCGGCGACCGCACGATCATCTCTTGCGGCGTGTCGCCCGCGAGGTTGATCAGTGCCGACTGGCCCATCCAGATGCCGGTGCGCGGCGATGTGAGCGCGGTCGTGATGCCGATGCTTCGCGACGATTCGATCTCGTTGCCGCCGGGACGGATCACGTCTTCAACCAACACTTCGGGTTGCAGGCCCGGAGGCTGTGTCGAGTTTGGACCGCCCGGACTCGGACGCGGCGGAGCAGCGAAGAAACCTCCGCCACCACCACCGCCGCCGGGTGACGGCGAAGGCGCCACCTCCGGAAGCGCGAGATTCGTGTAGGAGTCGATCAGACCTGGATAGACAGTTAAGCCGTTGCCGTCGATGATGCGCGCGTCGGATGGAGCATTGACGTTTGCGCCGACGGCGGCGATCAGGCCGTTTCGAATCACCACCGTGCCGCGATCGAGCGTCGCACCGGAGACCGTCACGATACGCGCATTAGTGATCGCGTACGTGTCGATCGCGCTGCGCTGCGCGCCGGCGCGCGAAACGAAGCCGATGGAAACAAGTGTGGCTAAGGTGATAGTAAGGGCGACAGTAAGCGGGCGGACTTTTGGCATAAGCACCCAAATCCCAGTTAGTTTTGTTTGCGAAAACAGGAAAGAGACGAGAGCTTAGCGTAAGAACTGGTGCTTCGTCCACCAACGAACAAAGCACCAGACACAGATTTTGAGATTAGTTAACGGTTCGCGTTTCCGTTTCTGTTCCTGTTCGCATCCGCGTCGCCCGCCTGAACACGCAACTGGTTCCGCACCGATCTCACGTCGTCAACAGACTTCACTACCTGTTCCGCGCGGGTCTTTTGCGCCGCACTCGCAACCGTGCCCGTAAGCGTCACCACGCCATTATCAACGTCCACGTTGATCGTCGAATCGCGCAGGTCGTCTGCCGCGGCCAGGTCGAAACGCGTTTTAACCCACAGCCAGCCGTCGTTGATCCCTGATCCAACCGTCCGGCCCGACTCTTTCGCCTCGCGCTGATACCGTTCGCGGTCGCGTTCATAGTCCTCGCGCGTCGGCGCGCGGCGCGAGTCTGCGGTGCCGGTATTCGCATTCGCCGGCGTCGGACTGGGCGTCACTGCCGTGTTGGCGTTCAGGTTCGCGTTGCCGTTTACATTGCCATTGCGGTTAGCCGTCCCGTCGCAGCCCGGCAGAATGATCGCAAGCGCGGCCAGAGTTATGAGTCCTGTAACTTTTCGGTTCATGTTGGGAAAGTCCTCCTTGATTGAACAAACATGCAGTCAATTAACGGGGGGTCAAAACAAGCGGCGGGCGGGAAACAACTAGCAATCGTCGGGCCGTACCAAGCTCTGTGTCTCTGTGTCGCGGTGGTTTGTAACGTTAATACCACAGAGACTCAAAGACACTGAGAAACCTTACCACTTAACAGTACCTTCTTTAGTCGTGTCGATCTCGGCGAGGTTGGGTGTCTCACCAAACAGGTATCCCTTGATGTTGTCGAAGAGGAAATTCTGCGCATCGGGGTTCGTGAGGTCGAGGCCGTAGTGATTGATGATCTGTGTTTGTTTTTGCAGCCACTCCATCCAGCACGGCTGACAAATCTCCGCGGCAATTTTTTGTCCAAGTTCATTCGGAAACGGTGCAAACGCGAGCGCCGTGCGCTTCTGGCCGCAGTGTGTGCATTTGATCAGTTCAGCCACGATTAAATTCCTCCCTAATGTTTCGCTTGGGCTTCACGAATAGCGGAAATTATAACGTCATCCTTCGGCTTCAGCAGCCCCAGCGCGCGCACGTCCTGATAACGGAGCTTTCCTTCCGCGTCGATAACAAACACCGCGCGCGCCGTGCGGCCGGGAATTATCGACTTCGCAGCATACAGCGACGAGACTTTCCCATCCGCATCCGAAAGCAAACGCAACGGCAGATCGTGATGCTCGGCAAACTTACGATGCGACTCAACCGAGTCAGTCGAAATGCCGACGACTTCGGCGCCCGTGGCCTGATAGTCTTCCCAACGATCCCGCACCGAGCACATCTGCCGCGTGCAAACCGGCGTTTCGTCACCCGGATAAAACAGCAGCACGACAACCTTGCCGCGATGATCCGCTAGATGCCACTCGTTTCCGCTTCCGTCCTTCAACGTGAAATCAGGCGCGGGTTCGTTAAGGTTCAGTTTGTTGCTCATTCGATTAGACCAGCGAGTGTTTTGAGCGCTTCTTCGACTTCTTCATCGGTATTGAAGAAATGCGGCGAGATGCGCAAGCCGGCGCCAGGACGCCAATCAACAAACACACGCCGCTCGGCGAGTTGTTCGGCGATCGATTTGGCGTCTTCAACACCGATCATTACCGACCCGCCGCGTCTGTCTTGTTCGAGCGGCGTGTTGATGGTCCAACGCCGCTCGCGCGCGAAGTCGATCATCAACTGCGTGCGGCGCTGTGATTCAGCCGCGATCTGTTCAAGCCCGACTGACTCGATAATGTCCAAACCCGGTATGGCCGAATAAAGCGCCGGAATACTCGGCGTGCCCTGCGCGAACCGGCGCACCGAACGCGCGTAACGCATCGGCGCAGAAGCAAATTCAAAGGGCGCGTCGTGCGCGACCCAGCCCGTTAATCGCGGGCGAAGATCTTTCTGAATCTCGGGCCGCACGTACAAGTAACCACACGATGGTCCACCGCACAACCACTTGATCGTGCCGCCGATCAGGAAGTCCACTTTCCAATCGGCCGCGTGCAACGGCACGACACCGGCCGACTGGTAAACGTCGAGCAACACCAGCGCGCCTTTCGCGTGCGCGCGCTCGACAATCGCCGGCGCATCGACGCGGTACGAACTGCGATACGAAACATGGGCCAGCGCCACGAGACACGTCTCGTCGTCGATCGCGTCGAGTATCTTTTCGAGCGGCACGGAAACGCCGTCGGGTGACTTCACCACTTCAACGCGCGCGCCGACCTGTCGCTGCGCTTCCCAGATGTATTCCATCGAAGGAAAGTCGAGCTCCGTGGTGACGACCTTGTTTCGGCGTCCGTTTTGAAACTGAAAACATGACGCGACCGTCGCGAGCGCGATCGAAGCGTTGGGTTCGATCTGCACCGAAGCGGGCGCGCCGCCGAGAATGCGCGCGATGCGATCGCCAACGCGCCGCGAGAGTTCCCACCAACTTGTGGCCCACGCGTCTTCGCTCGTGTGATGTTCCCACGCGTCGCAGTATTCGAGCATCGACTCGCGCACGGCGCGCGGCACCGGCCCGAGACTGTGACTGAGCAGATGAATGCCCGAAGCCAGGGTTGGGAACTGATCTCTGTGTCGCTGGAAGCTCATCTGTAGTTCATCAGGTTCTTTTCTAGACCGAGCGGGTCTTTCATCAGCGTGTCCAAAATTCCCTCTGCTTCACTGCCAATTGGCGGATCGTGGCGTTCCTCGCGAATCGCCGCGAGGACCTCGGCCGCGACGTATTCTTTCGTTAGCTTCGGAACGTTTGCGCCGCGGCTCATGTCCGAATCAAACGTCGTCGGCATGACCGTGATTACGCGAACGCCATCGTCCGCGAGGTGCGCGCGCAGCGCCTGGCCCAGCGACAACAACGCGGCTTTCGTCGCGCAATAAGTTCCAACCAGCGGCAGATTCACCTTCGCAAACGCAGTCGCAATGTTGACGATCATTCCCTCACGTTGCGCGATCATCGCGGGCGCGACCGCGCGTGTAAGACGCAACACGCCGAGATAGTTCACGGCAAGTTCGTGCTGAGCGTCGCTGAAATTCATCGTCAACGGATTGCCGTAGCCCGCAACACCGGCGTTATTCACGAGGATGTCGATCGTGCCGAGTTGGGCGACTGCGTCGACATCGGAATCGCTCGTCACGTCGAGTTGGATCGGCGTGACGCGCTCGGCAAACTCCCGTTTCAATTCGTCTCGCGCGGCCTCGTTTCGCGTTCCGGCAAACACTTCAGCAGCGCCCGCCTCGACAAACGCACCGACGAGCGTTCGTCCGAGACCGCGCCCGGCGCCGCTGATCAAAACGCGTTTGCCTTCAATCTGCATGTGCGTCTGCTTTCCTCACGGCTTTGCGCCGCTGCATCCGTGCGAGTTGATAAAACACGAGCCCGACGATTCCCCAAACAAGCACCAGCTCAATGCTCGTCAGCGAGTGCTCGTCGATGCGTTGACTAAGATTCGACGTGCGCAAGACTTCAACGTCTTGCCGCAGTTGAATCAAGATCATCACGCCCATCGAAATAATCGAGACGATGGCCGCGACCTGTCGCCAACGCAACGACAAGTTGATATCGATCTCGCCGGCCAACGCGCGATTCCAGCGGGGGAGGAACAGAAATACCAGGCTATGGATGAAATAAAGCACGACCAGTGCGAACACTGCAACATTTAATGCGAGAGAAAGCTGTCCGCTCGCCAACAAAATCGCACAACACAGCAGTGTCAACGTCAAACCGCGGATCGGCGTGGCGGTCTTTTCGTTGATGACGCCGAGCCAACCTGGCGCGAGACCGTCCTTTACAAAGATGATCGCGAGACGCGATGGCACGAACAACGTTCCGTTAAGCGCAGTCATGATCGCGGCGATCGCGCCAATTGTGACGAAGATCGCCGCGCCTGCCGGTAAGTAGCTCGACGCCACTTCCGCCATCGGCGCACTGCTCGCTTGCAGTCGCCCGCCCGGCAACACGCCGAACGAAACGATCGAAGTGAAAACGTAGAAGAGCGCCGTGATCGTGATGCCTCTCACGAGTATTCGCGGCAGACGCCGTGTGCTGTCTTTCACTTCGCCCGCTGTTTGTGCGATCGATTCGAAACCCGCGTAGGCAAAAAACAGCGGCAAGAGACTCGCGCCGAAGCCGCTCCAACCGTGCGTGAAGAACGGTGTGTAGTTCTCGTACTTCAGCAAAAACAGACCTGGAACGATCAGGACCAGCAACGCCAAACATTTCAACGCCGACATCGTCACTTGAAAGCGGCCGAACCAGCGAATGCCGATGACGTGAATCAGATAGAAGACAACGAGGGCCGCCAACGCTAGCGGCAGTTGAAATCGCTCCGCGTCGATACGGCCGCCGCTCAACGCGATCAGGTAACCGGCCATCGCGTTTGCGAGATACGCGCCCGCGCCGATGTACGAAATGATTTTGAGCCACGAGCCGACGTAAGCGAGACGATAACCGCCGAGTGTGCGCGAGATGTGCAGGTATTCGCCGCCGGGCTCGCGGCCGAGTGGTGTTGAAAGATACGCGGCGTAAGGGATCGCGGTCGCGAGGATCGCGGGCGTCAGAACGATGTAACCAAGAATCACGCTCGGACCGCTGAGCGCCCACGCCTGGCTCGTGACCTGAAAAATCCCCGCGCCGATAAGAATGCCAATCAGCGTCGCGTAGGATTCCAGCGTGCCGAGATCGCGGCGGAGCTTACTTACCGGTTGGTCCACAGATTTCACAGATTCATCAACGTGTTCGACGGCAGCTTTGGATTCAGAACCTTCTCGGCGCTCTCGACGCCCGCGACGGGAAGTTTCGTGGAGTCGATCAGGCCAAGTTGGGCCAGCACGCAGGCCTGGTCCCAGTAGATGTGTTCGTGAGCGAGTTTGCCGTCGCGGAAGTGAACGATCACGACCAGCGCGACGCGCACGTGTTTGCCGGTTGGTTCGACGCCCGGCAACATCCAATCCATCTTGCTCGTGTGCGTAAACTCAAAAACCATCTCGTCGACGATGCGATCGACGCCGATCGTGCGTGAGACGGGCGTCATGCTCGTGTCCGCCGGCATCTGCGGAATGAAACGTTTTGAGTAAAACTCGCGCAGCTCATCGTGCCCGACGCCGCCCGTCATCACTGGCACGTGATTCACGTATGCATCAGCGACCATCGTCTCGAGCGTGTCGTCAGTGTTGCGCGTCGCGAACTCGTATTTCACGTGATCGTCCCAGCGTGACGAGAGTGTTTGTTGTGCGCTTGCGAGACCCGCGCCTGCAAGTTGCGTAACCAGAAACTCGAGACTGCGCAGGTGCGCGAGCTCAGCGTCACCGGCGTGATAGTGTTCGCGGTCTGGCCGGCCGAAGGCGTGATCCCGGCCCGGGTAAACGTGGATCGTGACCAATGGATTTCCGTCGAGAGCCGCGTGAATTTGCGCCTGCGCTTCGGGCGGACAAAACTTGTCGTCGCCCGCGATGTGCAACATCAACGGACTCGTGAGGTTCTTTGCTTCGTCGAGACTCTTCTCGATGCTGACGCCGTAATATCCGACCGCGCAATCGGGTTTGAATCTCACCGACAACAGGTAAGCGAGATTGCCGCCGAGACAAAAACCAACCGCTCCGACACGTCCGTTGCACGCCGGATGCTGTCGCAGGAAGTTCATCGCCGCCGCTGAATCCTCGACCGCCTTCGCTTCGTCGAGTCGCTGGTAAAAATCGATCGCTTTATCAAACTCAGCGCCGGTCAACTGAACGCCTCGTTCCATGCGCCAGAAGAGATCCGGACAAAGCGCGACGAACCCGTGCGCGGCATACCACTCCGTGATGCTACGCATGTGCGCGTCGACGCCGAAGATCTCCTGCAACACGACGATGCCTGGTCCATAGCCGCTCGCGGGCAGGGCGAGGTAGCCGTCGAACTCGTTGCCGTCAAACGATTGTATTGTCGCCATGGGCCACAGATTACACAGATTAAGACGAAGTCGACAAGAAATCGCGTCCGGCGGAGCAGAGCTGGAGAAAGTTGCAGGCGCGGCAGTGTGGCGCGGGCTTCACAGGAAAATCGGCCGGCTCGGACGAGGAGACGATGCGCAACATCGCGGCGTCGATCGCTTGCCGGCATTGCGCCGGTGTGAGTAGTTCGTCGGCGAGATGGACCTCGACGTTCGGTTCGAGGAAGTGAAGCGTGACGCGAATCTGTGCGTCCGCGAGCGACGGCAGAAGTTCACGCACCGCGAGCGCGTAGGATTGCATTTGCAGTTCGTAGTCTTCGGAGGTCGTGCGCAGCGCGGCGCTCATCGCAGGCTGGCGATCCGCGGGTGTTCGTTCGAAGTCGAAAGAAAACTGCGTGTCCTTTGGCTGTTCTGGCGGTGGCTCTTCGGTTTTTGCAACCCGAATGCGGTTGGTTTTGAAGTCGATGATTTCGATGTGATTGCGTGTGACGAGAAGCTTATCGATGACGCCGTAAAGAATCCCCAACGGCCGCCGCAGACGAAAACTCAATTCACTCCACAAGCCGGTTTCACCCGTGGGTTTCGCGGAGCCGATGACTTTCGGCGCCGCTTCGACGCGCCTGAACACGTCGCTGGCGAGATAATTTTTCGCAAGCGGCAACAGGTCCCTGATCGCCGTTTCGAAGTTGATCTCGATCAGGCGATCAGCGAGTTGCGCCTGGCGCAATCGCACGACCTCTTCGAAACTCTGATGCAAA
>DASUPR010000355.1:0-9635 GCA_036281015.1 Pyrinomonadaceae bacterium | reverse complement strand
GTCAACGAACCGAGCAGCAGCAGTAACGTTGCGGCAACGTAGAATCTTTTCATGGTAGACCTCCCGCCGGGCCTCGGGGAGCTGACAGGTCATCAGGTTGTTTTCTCTCGATTGATTCAGTTCCGAAAGGGTTGTGGCGTTGAGTACCGCTTCAGCCGCTTCCAAAGAAGCAACGCACTGCCATCAGAGTCTATGTCCACTACTTTGAAAGCAACCAGCACGTCAGCCTCGTTATAGTTTATCGCTCTGAGCACATAAGTCGAATTCAGCTTCATGGGCACATGGCTTTTGACGGTGACGCCGTCAATCTGATCGCCTTGACCAAAGCGGCGGAATTCGCGCCTGGCGTCTGCTTCGAGGTTAACCGGCTTGTACGCCGCCAGGGGTTTTACCGCAGGCGTGTTGAGATTGATGGTCTCCAGTTCAACATCGCCGAGGTCTGTCAGGAAGCCATAGTTCGCACCGTAAAAGCCAACCCCAAACTTACTTTGTTCAAGTGATACGTCTGTGGCGTAGCCATACTCGTGCGTTCCTTGCGTGAACGAGTAGTAAGCACCACCGCCGCGAACGTCGCCGCTTTTCTTTCCAACAACGGGCGACTTTGCTGACGGCTCCATAGTGTTGACGCGTGGAACGTCAGCGGCGTCCTTCAAAGCCGTACGATCTCGGGTGTCGTCGAGCGACGACCGTGAAAGTGACGCCGGAGCTACGGGGTTGCGGTTAACCCGTTGAAGCTCTGGGGTATCGTATTTCTCGCGCGGCAACAGGCGAACCAATCCGGTATTTTTTGACTTTAGAAAAGCCTGGTACTTCAATCGTTCTTGTTTCGAAGGACCGAGAGGTTTCTTGAGCCGGTTGGCTAATTCGGCGTCAGTTTCCTTTTTCTGACCTTCAGGCGTAGTCTGAGCGAGAACTGTTAACGAACCGAGCAGCAGCACTAGCGTTGCGGCAGCGTAAAATCTTTTCATGGTAGACCTCCCGTCGGGCCTCGGGGAGCTGACAGGCCATCATGTCGAGCGTTGAAGTGTTTTCGGTCTTACCCTGCGACGGCGGGTTCAGGCCGTTTGACGTCCGGAGTCTCGTACTTCTTCAACAGCTTCCAAAGCAGCGTCACGCTGCCATCTGAGTCGATTCGCACGACTCTGATCACTACGAGCACGTCACATTCGCCATAGTTCAGAGACCGCAGCATGTACGTTGAATTCAACTTTACCGGCAGAGTTCTTTTAACCTGAACTCCCTCGAGTTCGGAGCCGAGGCCAAACCGGCGCTGTTCGATTCTGACGAGCGGTTCTTCTCGCGGTGGTTTGTAGGTGCTGAAAACAGCAGCCGTCGGCGTTTCAGCACTAACGTTTTCGAGTGGAACGTCGCCGAGGTTTGTCATGAAGCCGTGGTCCAACCCTGCAAAACCAACCGTGAATTGATTGCCCGCGAGTTCGATGTCAGTGCTGATTCCGTATTCGTGGGTCAGTCGAGTGAAGGAGTAGTAAGCGCCACCGCCGCGGGTAACAATAGTTCTTTCGGCATCTGTATACGTCGGCGTGTCGAACTTCTCACGCGGTAGAAGGCGGACTAACCCGGTATTGGGCGTGCGCAGGAACTCTGCGTATTGCGCCTGGTCTTCTTCGGAAGGTGAAAGAAAAGTCTTTTCAAGTGCGAGCAACTCCGCGCGTTTCGCTTTGATGTCCTTCAAAACATCTTCACGCGACTGAGTTTGAGCGAGACTTGTCAACGAGGAGATTAGTAAAGTGACAGCAACGCCTGCGATCACCGTGAGTTTCTTCATCGGGTAATACCTCCTCTGGCCAGACCCCGGACTTTCCCGCAACACACGCCGCCGTTGCTACCGTTGCTCCGTTCCCGGCCTGGCGGGGTTCACAAGGCTAGCGTTGTGCGGAGCCCGGGATCTGATAAATTGTCAATTTTCGATTGCCAATTGCCGATTTGGTGGGTTCGAGAGCCAGTCTTTTCAATCGACAATTGGCAATCGAAAATCGGCAATGGCACTAAATCTCGGTCTTACGATGCGCCAGCATTCGCAACAGTGCGTTGATCAGCAAATGCGCTAACACATACGCAACCAGCGCAATGAGGATCGGCAGCATTAACGTGTGGCCACCATCGGTTCGCGGGGCCGCCACGATACCACGAAACGGTTCGTAAAACGGATTGCTGACCGCAACGACGAACCGAACGAATCCCGCGCTACTGCGTGCTGCGAGCAACGCCAACAGGAAGCGCATCGCCAAAAGCGCATAGATTACATAAAAGATGTAATCCACGATCTGTGAAACGCGCGCCAATCCACGCGAACGTTGCACTTCCCGTTCTGTGTCAATGACCTCGTCTACCGCCCGCGAACGAAAATCACCTGCAACCTCGTCGATTCTTTCAGACTCGTTGCGGGTCGCCTTTGTAGCCGCGCGATCGCCGATCTCGGCCTGGACCTCGCCTTCGACCTGCGCTTTGACTGATTCGTGTTGCGCCGCGCGACGCGCTTCTTCAGCCGCCAGTTTGTCGTCCATCTGTTCTCCCTGAACTGGAATGGTCTGGGTCAGGGGGCGTCGGGGGGACGAAAAAAATCAATTCTGGCGGAGAGGGTGGGATTCGAACCCACGGAACGGTTTCCCGTTCACAGCATTTCCAGTGCTGCCAGTTCAACCACTCCTGCACCTCTCCGGCTTTATACCGCAGATGAGTGATTCAAGTTCTCAAATCCGGCTTTGAGAACCCTCAAATATGAGATCTGAAAGTGGCGGAGAGGGTGGGATTCGAACCCACGGTGGGCGTTAACCCACTCCGGTTTTCGAGACCGGTGCACTAATCCACTATGCGACCTCTCCGTGTCTCTATTCAGTTCGCCTGCGGCGGAAAAAATCCTGCATCGGCGCGCGGCACTCTTCCTCCAGCACGCCGGCCCGCACTTCGATGCGGTGATTCAAAAAATCTGTATCGCAGATGCGAAATCGACTGTGTACCGCGCCCGCGCGTTCGTCCGGGGCGCCGTAAATCAAACGCCTGATGCGCGCCTGAATCAACGCGCCCGCGCACATCGCACACGGCTCAATCGTCGAATAGACATCGACGCCCGTGAGCCGGTAGTTGCCCAGCTTACGGGCGGCCTCGCGCAAAGCGACGATTTCGGCGTGGGCAGTTGGGTCGCAGTCGGTGCGGGTGCGGTTGCCGGAGAGGGCGATGAGTTGATTGCCGTGGACAATACATGTTCCGACGGGCACCTCACCGCAGTTTCGAGCCTCCTGGGCCGCGGCCAGCGCCTGCCGCATCCAGTGTTCGTCCTCGGTTTCCGCGGCAGTCATCACTAACTTCGATTCCTTCAAACAACCGAACGGCCACTATAGGACAAGCGGCTATTAGTTGGCAATTCGTTCGACACAAGGCGGGAGCCGCGTGTTATTATCAGTTTCCCGGAGTTCCGCGCCGCGATCGGGCGGCGCGCTCCATGTGACTCAGGTCCCAATGTCCACCGAAGTAAGCCAAAGAGGAAGCGGTCCATCATCGACAGAAAGAACTACCGGCAGGCTAAGGCCGTCGCCCGCTCCTGAGCCGGTTCCGGATACATCCGCGCAATCGCCAGCCGCGCTGATGCGGCGCATGACGCCGAGCGAGTTCAACACCGCGATGATTCATTTTTACCGCGGTGAGGTGCAGCGCTCGAACACCTGGCGCAATCGTCTCGACACGACGACGAACTGGGCAGTCATCACGGCCGGCGCGACGCTTTCGTTTGTTTTCAGTTCGCCAAACAATCCACACTTCGTTATTCCCATCAACTCGATTCTCGTAGCGATCTTCCTGTTGATGGAAGCGCGGCGTTATCGCTATTACGAGATCTGGTCGAGCCGCGTGCGAATTCTCGAAACCGGTTACTTCGCACACCTGCTTGCGCCGGAGAACCAACCCGCCGAGGAAAGCTGGGCAGAACACCTGGCTGCTGACTTAACCACGCCCCATTTCACAATCACGGAAATGGAAGCGATCGGGCGGCGTTTGCGGCGAAACTACCTGTGGATCTTTGCGCTGCTGGCGTTGAGCTGGAATCTGAAGGTTTATTTGTCGCCGTTGCCGGCCCGCGACTTCGATGCGTTTATCGAGCGCGCGATGGTTGGGGTTGTTCCCGGCTGGATCGTGTTTGTTGTGGGCGTCGTATTCAATGCGGCGATCTTTATTTTTGCGGTCGGCACACTGCGTTTGCGTGAAGCGACGGGAGAAGTGTTACCGAAACATGAGTTCTCTTTGCGGCCGTTGAAGCGGATGACGAGCTGGACGGCTGCGACGACGCGGCGCACGACGGTTCGTGCGAAGCGCGCGCGGCAGCGTGTGCGCAGTTCCGCGACGACGGGCGAGTTTAAGAAGATCGATATCACTGAGACCCCGGACAAGCCAGTCGAAGTAGGCCGGTAAGGCATTGTCGATTGCCGATTTTCGATTGCCGATTTGACCAACTTTACGCCGCGCTACTAGAGTTCACCTTCAGGAACTCAGGTCGTTCTGTCTTTGCGCGCAATCGGCAATCGTAAATCGGCAATCGACAATGCTTTCACTTAGCGGGCAACAACTTACTCTTCAGCAAATCGCAGATGTAGCCACCGGTAAAGTACGCGTCACACTCGCCGCCGAGGCGCGACAGCGCGTAGAAGAAGCGCGGCGGGTCGTGGAACAGATCGTCGCGGAAAACCGCACCGTCTACGGCGTCAACACCGGTTTCGGAAAACTTTCTGACGTCAGCATCGATCAAGCTGACTTGCGCCAGTTGCAATTGAACCTGGTGCGGAGTCATTCGTGCGGCCTGGGTCAGCCGCTTTCCGAACCGGAAGCACGCGCGATGCTGTTGCTGCGCGCGAACGTGCTGGCAACCGGCTTTAGCGGCGCGCGTCCGCTCGTGATCGAAACACTGATCGCGATGCTCGAACACGGCGTCACGCCGGTCATTCCCGAAAAAGGATCGGTCGGCGCGAGCGGCGATCTCGCGCCGTTGGCCCATCTCGCACTCGCCGCTATCGGCGAAGGCGACGCGTTCTACAACGGCGAACGTTTACCCGGCGACGTCGCTTTGCAACGCGCGCAGATCGCGCCGTTGCAACTCGAAGTCAAAGAAGGTTTGGCGTTACTAAATGGAACGCAGGCGATGGGCGCCGTCGGTTCGTTGGCGTTGCATCGTGCCGACAGATTGGTCCGGCTCGCAGATGTTGCCGGCGCAATGACGCTCGAAGCATTGCGCGGAACGCCGGTCGCTTTTGACGAACGTATTCACACGGCGCGCCCGCACGCGGCGCAAATCGCAGTCGCGGCGCACCTGCGCGAGTTGTTGCAGGACAGCGAGATTCGCAGGTCGCACGTGGACAACGATCCGCGCGTTCAGGACGCTTACAGTTTGCGCTGCATGCCGCAAGTGCACGGCGCGGTGCGCACGGCGTTGGCCCATGCGACCGACGTGGTGCAGATCGAAAGCGGCAGTGCGACTGATAATCCTTTAGTGTTCTCTGAAACAGGCGAAGTTTTATCGGGCGGAAACTTTCACGGCGCGCCGCTCGCGCTCGTTTTTGACTACGCCGCAATTGCTTTGACAGATTTGATGAGTATCACCGAGCGGCGCATCGATCGGCTCGTGAATCCTGACGCGAACGAAGGCTTGCCGCCGTTTCTGACAGCGCATCCGGGCATCTCCTCGGGTTTCATGATGTTGCAGGTTTCGGCTGTCGCGCTGCTGAACGAAGCGAAAGTGTTGGCGCATCCCGCGAGCATCGATAACGTGCCGACTGACGGCGGCAAAGAAGATCACGTTTCGATGGGCATGACGTCGGCGACGAAGCTGCGCTCGATCGTAAACCTCGCCGAGATGGTGACGGCGATCGAGCTTTTGACTGCGGCCCAGGCACTCGACTATCGTGCGCCACTCACACCCGGACGCGGCGTGAAAGCGGCGCACCGGATCGTTCGCGGTCTGGTCCAACCATTAACGCAAGATCGTTCGATGGCCCGGGACATTGAAAACGTCAAAGCCGCGATTGTAACGGGTGCATTCAATTCACTGTTGGGGCTTTAATTCACTGCAGAGGAGCAACTATGTCGGGAATGGACGAACGAAGAAAGAGTCTCGAAGAAGAATATTTTCATCGCAAAAACCAGGAAGCGATCGAAAAGCTGCGCGAAAAAATGAAAGTCGCCGAAGACGCGAAAGCGGCCGGCATCTCGTCGATGAAATGCCCGCGCTGCGACGGCGATTTAAAGGAGAGCAATTTTGAAGGCGTCATGATCGACACCTGCGACAAATGCAGTGGCGTGTGGCTCGATCCCGGCGAGTTCGGACAACTTGTGCAGAAGGAAGGAAAGAGCGGATGGTTTAGCCGCTTCTGGAACGCACAGGACTGATGGAAAACCGAGTGATCCGCGCACCGCGCGGCGCTGAATTAAACTGCAAAGGCTGGCATCAGGAAGCCGCGCTGCGTTGCCTGATGAACAACCTCGATCCGGACGTCGCCGAAAAACCGGACCAGTTGATCGTCTACGGCGGCGCGGGTAAAGCTGCGCGCAACTGGGAATCGTTTGACGCGCTCGTGCGCGAACTGCGCGCGCTCGAGAACGACGAAACGTTGCTAGTCCAATCAGGCAAACCGGTTGCGGTTTTTCGCACGCACGAATACGCGCCGCGAGTTTTGATCGCCAACTCGAACCTCGTCGGCGCGTGGGCCAACTGGGAACACTTTCACGAGCTCGAACGCCGCGGGCTGATGATGTACGGTCAGATGACTGCGGGCAGTTGGATCTACATCGGCACACAGGGCATCGTTCAAGGCACGTTTGAAACGTTCGCCGCAATGGCCGACAGGCATTTCGGCGGCGATCTCTCGGGCAGGCTGGTTGTTTCCGGCGGCATGGGCGGCATGGGTGGCGCGCAGCCGCTCGCCGCAACGCTGAACGGTGCGGTCTTCTTGGGAATCGACGTCGAT
This sequence comes from Pyrinomonadaceae bacterium, assembly GCA_036281015.1. GTDB lineage: Bacteria > Acidobacteriota > Blastocatellia > Pyrinomonadales > Pyrinomonadaceae > PSRF01. The sequence goes on along the minus strand of DASUPR010000355.1, from coordinate 2,667 downwards.
CCCGCACGCATCGAACGGCGCGTCAGCACGGGTTATTGCGATCGCCTTGCGTTGACACTCGACGAAGCACTCGACATTTGCGAGGACGCGCGCGAGCAGAAGCGCGGCGTGTCAGTCGGTCTCGTCGGCAACTGCGCGGAAGTGTTGCCGGAGCTTGTGCGGCGCGGCGTGAAGATCGACGCGGTGACTGATCAAACCAGCGCGCACGATCCGTTGAATGGTTACGTGCCGGCTGGTCTATCACTCGACGACGCCGCGAAGCTGCGCGAGAAAGATCCGAACGGCTATGTCGAACGATCAAAGGCGTCGATGGCGCGGCATGTCGAAGCAATGTTGGCGTTGCAAAGATCCGGCGCGGTTGCGTTTGACTACGGCAACAACATTCGCAAGCAAGCGCTCGACGCAGGCTGCGCGAACGCGTTCGATATTCCGGGTTTCGTGCCCGAGTACATTCGTCCACTCTTTTGCGAAGGCAAAGGACCGTTTCGCTGGGTCGCGCTTTCCGGCGACGCCGAAGACATCCGCAAGACCGACGATCTCGCGCTCGAAATGTTTCCTGACGATCGAACGTTGAATCGCTGGTTGCGTCTCGCGCGCGATCGCGTTCATTTCCAGGGTTTGCCCGCGCGTATTTGCTGGCTTGGTTACGGCGAACGCGCCGAGATGGGTGAAGCCATCAACGATCTCGTGAAGCACGGCGACTTGAAGGCGCCCATCGCGATCGGGCGCGATCATCTCGACACCGGTTCGGTCGCGTCGCCGTTTCGCGAAACTGAAGGCATGAAGGACGGATCGGATGCAGTCGCCGATTGGCCCATCCTCAACGCTTTGCTGAACACCGCGAGCGGCGCGAGTTGGGTTTCGTTTCATCATGGCGGCGGCGTCGGCATCGGCTATTCGCTGCACGCAGGCCAGGTCTCGGTTGCTGATGGCACCGATGAAGCAGCGAAGCGTTTGAATCGTGTGTTGACGAACGATCCGGGGCTCGGGGTTGCGAGACACGTCGATGCGGGCTACGACGAAGCGGCGAAGACCGCACGAGAAAAACAGATCAACATTCCCCTACTATGAGACTAATCAATCGCCTTGTTGGCGTGGTGGCCGTCTGTCTGATTCTGTGTACGTCGGCCGCAGCCCGCGTCGAAAACGTTCGGCTGCAAAGCAAACTCGTCAATGCGACGCTGCCTTACAACGTGATTCTTCCACGCGACTACGACACCTCACGCGCGACGCGTTATCCGGTGCTGTATCTGCTTCATGGTCTATTCGGTCACTATTCGGACTGGCTGACGAAAACAAACGTCGCCGATTACACCGCTGAGCATCGGCTCATTGTCGTCATGCCCGAAGGCAACGACAGTTGGTACATCGACAGTTCGATAGTCACTACAGACAAATACGAAAGCTACATCCTGCAGGAGCTGTTGCCCGACGTGCAGCAGCGTTATCGCACGATCGAAGCGCGTTACGGGCGCGCGATCGCGGGGTTGTCGATGGGCGGCTATGGCGCGATCAAGTTTGGTTTGAAGTCGCCGCAGACGTTTGTCTTTGCGGCATCGATGAGCGGTGCGTTTGGTGCGACGCGTTGGGCTGAAAAGGACATTCCCCCAAGCTGGCTGGAATCTTTGAAGTCGTTTGGCCCACCAGGAGGCGACACCCGACAGCAAAACGATCTGTTCGAGATAATCAACAAGCTGCCTGCCGGGCGGATCCAATCCCTGCCTTTCTTTTACTTCGACTGCGGCACCGAAGATTTGTCGCTGATCTTCCCCTACAACCGCGAATTGAGCGCGCTGATGTTCGAGAAGAAGATCCCGCACGAGTTTCGCGAACTTCCGGGCGATCATTCATGGGGTTATTGGGACAGCCAGGTCCAGGAGATCTTGCGCATCGCGGCGCGCAAGATGCCGCGGGCGCAGCTCGCGAAGCCAAGAGGAGTTTGATTGCTTAACTTCGCGATTGACGTGGCGCGTGAAGCCGGCGGCGTGCTGGTCCAACGTCTCGGCGCGGCCAAGATTACGAACAAGGGCGATATCGATCTTGTCACCGAAGCCGATCTGGCTTCCGAGAACCTGATCATCGAGCGCATCCGCTCATACTTTCCTCAACACGGAATTCTCGCGGAAGAATCGGGCGAAGCGGTTTTGACGGGCGGTAAGCGCAGTGAGTGGAAGTGGATCATCGATCCACTCGACGGCACTACTAACTACGCGCACAGTTATCCGTGTTTCTGCGTGTCGATTGCTTTGGAACATGCGGGCGTGATCGAGATCGGTGTGGTTTACGATCCGGTGCGTGATGAGATGTTTGCGGCCGAACGCGGTAGCGGTGCAACGTTGAACGATCGACGCATTCGGGTGTCGTCGGTCGAAGAACTGAACAGCGCGATGCTTTGCACCGGCTTTCCTTACAACGTTCGCGAACGGCCAAACTTCACGCGCGATTTCGCAAACTTCACGATGGCGGCGCAGGCGGTCAGGCGCGACGGTTCCGCGGCGCTCGATCTCGCTTACGTGGCGTGTGGCCGGTTTGATGGATTTTGGGAAGACGGTCTAAGCCCGTGGGACATCGCGGCGGGAGCGTTGTTGATCGAGGAAGCCCGTGGCCGGACTTCGAATTTCGATAACCAGCCGTTGAGTATTTATAATCCGAAGGTTGTGGCGACCA
>DASUPR010000354.1:0-3245 GCA_036281015.1 Pyrinomonadaceae bacterium | reverse complement strand
GGCAACGTCGCCGGCATCGGCAACACCATCGCGCCGATCGATCCAAACACTGGTAACGTCAGCACGCCTGTATTCATCGGTAGTAATCCGAACAGGCTTGCAGTCTCAGACAACAATCAATTCCTTTATGCCGGTCTCGATGGAGCCGCGGGTGTACGCCGCTTTGATCTCACATCGCAAGCCGCGGGGCCGCAGTTTCCTTTGGGCTTCAACCCATCGAACGGGCAGTTGACCGCGCTGGACATCGAGGTCCAACCCGGCAATGCGTCGGTGTTGGCAGTCACGGTGAAGAACCGGGCATTCTCGCCTTCGTACGACGGTGTGGCTATTTACGACAATGGCGTGATGCGCGCAAACCGTTTTGACTCGAGTGTCGGCGGCCCGGCGATTGAATTCGGTGCGTCTTCATCCGTGCTTTACCACATGGGTGGTTTCGCGGAATTCAACAAATACACCGTAGACGGCTCGGGCTTAACGCTCGTCAAGTCGACTCGCAACATGATCGTTGGCGGCGAGTTTGTGTTCGACGACGGAAAGGTTTATTCGGCCAGCGGACAAGCAGCGGATGCGGAGACCGCAGCCGTGTTTGGCTCGTTTCCGATTAGTGGCTTCGTCGCTGCAAACGCCGCGGCTAATCGCGTTTACTACGTCACGTGGAGCGGATCCACGGCCCTGGTCTTCGGCTTCGAGATCTCCACATTTCGACCCGTTTCATTTATCGAGATTCCCAACATCGTCGGAATACCGCGCAGCTTGATTCGCTGGGGAAGCGATGGACTGGCTTTCCACACCAGCGGCAATCAGGTCTTCTTCTTCCGCACGCCGTCGATGCACCCTTACCCGACGGACAATCCAACGTTCACCACGCGGCCGGATGGAGTGCGAAAGTTTTCACTCGCAGCGAACGACATCGTCTACAACCCGGTCGATCAGTTGATCTATGCAACTGTGCCGAGCGCTTCGGGCGGCATTGGCAACAGCATCGCTGCGGTCAATCCCACAACGGGATTGGTGGGCCAACCGGTGTTCGTCGGCAGCGATCCTTTCAAACTCGGGCTCTCTAGTGACGGAAAGATTCTTTACACCACGCTTCTCGGCGCGCCACTCGTGCGAAAGTACGACATAACCACCAAAACGCCCGGGATTCAATTCGGACTCGGCAGCGATTTCATTCATGGACCATTCTACGGCGACAACCTCGCGGTAGCGCCGGGTAACTCGGACATGGTTGCCGCCTCGTGCTATCTGCCGGATGTATTCGGCGGCGCCGGTGTCGTGCTAACTAACAACGGCGTGGTCTTGCCCGGGAGCACGTTCGGCGAATCGCTCGTGTTTTCCGGTTCACACCTCTACACCTATACACACGACACGACGGAGTTTGGTCTGCGTAAACTGGCAGTGAGCAGCACCACCGGACTTTCGGAAGTCAATTTCGTTACAAATCTCGTCAACGGTTTTGGTCAAAGAATCGCGGCCGCCGGTGGACGTATCTTTGGCAGTGACGGCGCCGTGGCCGATGCGGATTCAGTGACGCTGACGGGCAAGTTCAAGCGAAACGATCCCGGTGTTTGGGTCGCGCCGGATCCCGCCAACAATCGCGTTTACTTTCTCGGACTTCACGATTTTGTCCAAACTTCTTTGGTGGTCACGTCCTACGACGCGACGACGTATCTTCAGGTCGGCTCGTTGACGCTGCAAAACATCATTTCCGCCGACGATGTGCCACGAACATTTATTCGCTACGGTTCCGATGGTCTTGCCTTCACGACCTCCGAAGGCGAGATAGTCTTCCTGAATACGTCGATGCTTGCGCCGATCACCGCGACGCCGGTACCGGCTCCGGTCCAGGTAACACCCGAGATCAGGCAGATTCCGCTAACGACCGGCGGTCTTGTTTACAACAACGCCGATGGAATGATCTACGCGAGTGTGCCGAGCCGCACGGATGGGTTTGGTAACCCAATAACGTTCGGCAACAGCATCGTGCCGATCAATCCGGCAACCGGAACATTGGGCCAACCGGTCCATGTCGGCAGCGAGCCGAAGAGACTGATCATCACGCCGAACGGGCAACATATTTATGCCGCGCTGGATGGCGGAGGATCAGTGGCTCGCGTGGATATGGCGACGAAAACCGTCGGTTTGAGGTTCTCGTTGGGCAATGACGCGCCGTCGAGAGGACCGCGTTTCGTCGAAGACATGAACCTTGCGCCCGGCAGTGTTTCAACGCTGGCGATTTCGCGTATGCACAAGAACGGTATTCCGCGTCACACCGGAGTCGCGATCTACGACAACGGCGTGCAGCGTCCGAATACGACTTCGGCCGAGTTTCCGAGCCACTTCGATAACAACAACGCGATCGAGTATTCGAATTCGCCGTCTACGATCTACGGCTACAACCTCGAAAGCAACACTCAGCATTTTCACAAGCTGACGGTCAATGCGTCGGGCGTGCAAGTCACGACCACGGTGCAGAATCCTTTCAACGTGGGCGACTTCGTGTTTGATAGCGGGCTGCTTTACGCAAACAGCGGCCAAATAATCAATCCGGAGACTGCGACGATCGTCGGCAGCTACAGCGGGCTGAGCAACGGCAACCACTTTGTGATTCCCGAGTCGTCGACCGACCGGATTTACTTCCTCGACGACAATCTTTTCGGCACGGTTACGATACGTGTCTACAGGCAAAGTACGCGCGCGTTGATCGGCACGATGACGGTTCCGAATGTTCGGGGATTCCCCAGCAGCTTCATTCGCTGGGGAACAAACGGTCTGGCGTTTAAAGTGACTTCAGACATACTGGCGCTGAGTAGTCAGGTCTACCTGATCACTCTGCCGCCCGCGTTGACGCCGCCTCCGGTGCCGACCGGGCCGATCGAGCTGTTGCTGGATTCTTCAGGGCCCGCCGCCGATCAGGTGGCGAGTCTCGACTCAGTGCTGCTGGTGAGAGATCCGTTCCAGGTGATTAACCCGGCAAACCTATGGACTCCTTCCAACGACAGAAACACACGCGTAGTGGTCTTTGCGCGCAACCTTCAGTTGGCGCAGGGCGAGACTGCTTCGTCGGTGATCGTAAACCTCGTCGACGCGGCCAGTCAGAATCACGACATTCCGGCCGAAGACGTGCGGGCCGTGCCGAACACGGACTTCGTTCAAGTGATCTTCAGGTTGCCGAATAATCTCGCGGTCGGGACTTGTAGCGTGAAGATAAAAGCGCAGACGAGGACCAGTAACACCGGTTCGAT
>DASUPR010000353.1:0-6319 GCA_036281015.1 Pyrinomonadaceae bacterium | reverse complement strand
AAGTTCAATCAAGAGGAATTAAGAATAGGTCCTATTTAAGTGATAGAGGTCTAACATGCCAGTAACAATCTCAATACCAGCGCCGCTCAGACAGTTTGCAGGCGGGCAATCGCAGATCGTCGTCGAGGCAAAGACAGCCGGCGAGGCGCTCGATTCGCTCACTTCAATTCACGCCGCACTGCGTCGCCATCTCTACAACGATCAAAACGTGCTGCGCAACTTCGTCAATGTTTATCTAAATGACGAAGACATACGCCACGCTTCCGGACCCGACACGCCAGTGAAGGACGGCGACACGATCATGATTGTCCCATCGATTGCCGGTGGCTCCGCGATCGAGTCGGATGTGAAAGAAGCTTTGCCGGAACTCTCGAACGAAGAGATCCTGCGTTATAGCCGGCACCTCATCATGCCGGAGGTCGGCATGCAGGGGCAGCGGCGTTTGAAGGCCGCGAGCGTGTTGATGATCGGTACCGGCGGACTCGGAGCGCCATTGGGAATGTATCTTGCCGCGGCCGGTGTGGGCCGGATCGGCATAGTTGATTTCGACGTCGTCGAAGAGTCGAATCTCCAGCGCCAGATCATTCACGGCACGAAAGATCTCGGCAGGCGAAAGATTGAGTCGGCGCGCGATCGTTTGCGCGACATCAATCCGCACATCGAGATTGAAACTCATGAAGCGCGACTGACGAGCCAGAATGCCATGCGACTCTTTCGCAATTACGACATCGTAGTTGACGGCACCGACAACTTTCCCACGCGGTATCTGGTCAACGACGCGTGCGTGCTGAGTGGTAAGCCGAACGTTTACGGCTCGATATTCAGGTTTGAAGGACAGGTGAGTCTCTTCTGGGCCGAGAAGGGCGCCTGCTATCGCTGTCTCTATCCTGAGCCGCCCCCGCCGGGATTGGTGCCTTCGTGCGCAGAGGGCGGCGTGCTCGGCGTGTTGCCGGGGATCGTCGGCGCGATCCAGGCGAACGAGACGATCAAGATTATTCTCGGCGCCGAAGACTTGATGATTAATCGTCTGCTGCTCTTCGACGCGTGGACCATGAAGTTTCGGGAGTTCAAACTGCGGAAAGATCCGAAGTGTCCTGTTTGCGGTGAGCAGCCGACGATCAAAGAGTTGATTGACTACGAGGAATTCTGCGGCGTGGCGCCGCACCAGGCGCCTCAACCTGAGTCGAAGCTCGACGAGATCTCGGCGACTGAGCTCAACGCGCGTCGCTTGCGTGGAGATCGGATTCAGATTGTCGACGTTCGTGAGCCGCATGAGTTTGAGATCGCGAAGATTCCGGGGACGAAGTTGATTCCGTTGGGTCAGGTCGTGACTCGTATGAACGAGATCGATCCGGAAGTCGAAGCAATCGTTCACTGCAAGGGCGGTGTGCGCAGCGCGAAAGCGATCGAGGCGTTGAAACGCGCGGGCTTTCAGGGACGATTGATCAACCTCAAGGGTGGAATCACAGCGTGGTCGGAAGACGTCGATCCGCGCGTTCCCAAGTATTGATCCACAGATTACGCAGATTCATCACACCAAAACGGCAGTTCACGTCAAAGTAAAAACCCACACAGACGATCCGCATTAGACTGCCCCCATTAGGAGGTGAATATGAAGAGAAGAGAATTCATCAATCAAAGCGCCACTTTCGGAATCGTGGTGGCCAGCGGGTCTCTACCTAACGTGCTTGCGGGCAACTTCTTATCAGCCGCGAGGCTCACGCCGCCGGCGAAAGGAAAAATTCCCGTCGCTTTCGCTATCTCTGAGGGGGCGACGGTGATCGACTTCGCCGGTCCCTGGGAAGTGTTTCAGGACGTCCACGTCAGAGAGCGCGGCAAAAACATGGACGAGCAGATGCCGTTTCAGTTGTTTACCGTGGCAGACAAAATCGAGACGATAAGGGGCTCAGGCGGGCTCAAGCTCGTACCCGACTACACGTTCGATACGGCGCCGCAACCAAAGGTCGTCGTAGTCCCGGCGCAGAGAGGATCTGAGGCGCTGCACGCGTGGCTCCGCAAAATGTTTACCTCAGCTGACGTGATAATGTCCGTTTGCACCGGCGCTTTCCAACTTGGCAGGGCTGGTCTTCTGGCCGGCAAGACGGCAACCACACATCACGACTTTTTCGATCGTTTTGCGCAGACGTTTCCCGATGTGAAGCTCAAACGAGGACTGCGCTTTGTCGAGGAAGAAAAGATCTCAACTGCGGGCGGTCTGTCTTCCGGGATTGATCTCGCGTTGCGAGTCGTCGAGAGATACTTTGGCCGTGAAGTGGCCCAGGCCACTGCGACTTACATGGAATACCAGAGCAGGGGCTGGATCGTATGAGTGCCACAAAGAGGCACAAAGGCACAGAATGATTTGGCGAACGCGTTTGTGAAGTTTCCAATAAAGTGGCTTGCCATCATTGCCGTCTGGGCAATGCTCGGCGTGATCTATGCTGGGCCGATCTTTCTGGAGACGGAAGCCGCAGAGATGGGCCATTCGCCGTGGCGCATCTTTTCGTGGGGCATCCTGACGTGGTTGGCATGGGCGCCTCTGACGCCCGCCATAATTTGGCTCGCGCGCCGGTATTCGCTAGTCGGTGAGGCGTGGAAATCGAGTCTTCTTGTTCATGTGCCGGCGTTCTTGCTCATCTCCGCGCTTCATAGTGCCGCGGCCACAGTTATTACTTTAAGCATCAAGCCTTTCGATGACATGGGTTCGAGTCCCGCAGCGTTCTGGCCTCGCTTCCTTTCGCGCATGCAGGGCTCCTTTGCTTCTGACCTGCTGGTCTATGGTGGAGTAATCGGTATCTGTTACGCGCTCGACTACTATCGCAAGTATCGCGAACGCGAAGTGCTGGCCACTCGGCTGGAAACGCAACTCGCCCAGGCGCAATTGGATTCACTGCGAATGCAATTGCATCCACATTTTCTATTCAACACTCTGAACGGCATCGTTGGTCTCGTTCGCGACAATAAGAACCAGGCCGCTGTCAGCATGCTTGTCGGACTCAGCGATCTTTTGCGGCATACGCTCGAGCACTCCGCCAGGCATGAAGTTGAATTGAGAGAAGAACTCAACTTCATCAAACTCTACTTGAGTATTCAGGAGATGAGATTTTCCGATCGGCTCCGGATCGAACTCAATATCGATCCGGCGACAACGAAGGCCATGGTTCCCAACCTGATTCTTCAGCCGCTCACGGAAAATGCATTGCGCCATGGCATTGGTCGCAGAGCTGAGTCAGGCATGGTCGGGATTAGTTCTGCCGCTGAAAATGGTCATCTGCGGTTGACTGTGTACGACAACGGAGCCGGTCTGCCTGATGACTGGCAATTGAATGGCAGCACTGGTATCGGGCTGGCGAATACCGCCGCGCGTCTACAGCAACTCTATAGTGACGACCACCAGTTTGATATTCGTAATCGAGATAGCGGCGGCGTTGAGGTCGTGATCCTGATGCCGTTGAGGACCGCGTCTTAAAAAATTGCCGATTGCCGATTTGTTTTACTTTCCGAAAGCTTCAAAATTGGCAATTGGCAATCGGCAATAAACAAAATGTCCGCGAAGATCAGAACTCTGATTGTCGATGATGAGCCACTCGCGCGCCGCAATCTTCGTGTGCTGCTGGAGAAAGATCCACAGATTGAAATCCTCGATGAGTGTCGCAACGGACGTGAGGCAGTCAAAGCCATCAATACCCTCTCACCGGATCTGATCTTTCTCGATATTCAGATGCCCGAGATGGATGGCTTTGACGTGTTGGCGCAGACCGGTCCGGAGCACATTCAAGCGATCATCTTCGTGACGGCGTTCGATCAGTATGCGTTGAAAGCGTTCGACGTTCATGCGCTCGATTACCTGTTAAAGCCTTTTGACGACGAGCGATTTGCTCATGCATTGAAACGGGCAAAGTCGCAGATCGAAGCGCGAGAGATCGATCGGTTGAGTAAGCGGCTGCTTGCTTTGCTGGAAGAACGTGAAAGCGCGCGCCAGGACGCGATACAGCAGCAGAGTTATCTGACGAGGCTGATGATTAAAGTCTCAGGCCGGGTGGTGTTATTGAAGGTTGACGAAATAGATTTTATCGAGGCAGACGGCAACTATGCGAAATTGCACGTTGGTCGCAAGGCGCATTTGCTGCGCGAAAAGATGCACGACCTGGAAGGCCGTCTCGATCCGGCGAAATTCGTCCGCATCCACCGCTCGATCATTGTGAATCTCGATCGGATCAAAGAGATGCAGCCGCACTTTAACGGTGATTACATCGTAGTGCTGGAAGACGGCAGGCAACTGCGACTCAGCCGCAGCCGCCGCGAGAACCTGGAAGCGAAGTTAAGAATTAACCACGGATAACACGGATTAAATCCGGATTCATCCGCGTTCATCCGTGTTACGGTATTTTTCTTTCTCTTTCTCGCGCTGCAGGTACGGAATACCTTTCTCCATCCACTCCGGCGCGGGCGCGCCTTTTAAAAAGTGATCGAAAAACTCCTGCAAGCGACGCGTGTAGTCTTTCTGATTGATTCGCTTTCGCAGACCATGCTTCTCGCCATTGTAAGTAAACATGTATGCTTCCTTGCCGAGTCGTCGTAGGGCGAGGAAGTATTCGATCCCCTGATACCACGGCACTGCATCGTCTTCATCGTTGTGAATCATCAGCAAGGGCGTCTCAACTCGATCCGCGCGAAAGATCGGAGAGTTGTCGAGAAAGCGCAACGGATAATCCCACAAGCTGCCACCGATGCGCGACTGTGAACGCTCGTACTGAAACTGGCGCGGCAGGCCCGTGCCCCAACGAATTCCGCTGTAGGCGCTCGTCATGTTCGCCACCAAAGCACCCGGCGCGGCGGCCTTGAAGCGATTGGTCTGCGTCACCATGTACGCGATCTGATAACCGCCCCAACTGTGTCCCTGAATGCCAATCGCATTCTCGTTCACGTAGCCCTTGTCCACAACGGCTTGAATTCCAGGCAACACGCACTTCATTGCACTGTGGCCCGGATAACCGATCGTGTAAACGATGTCGGGCATGTAGACGAGATAACCATTGCTGACGTAATAGCTCGGATTGATCGACGTGCCCGGCCCCGGATTCCGAAACGTATGCAAGCCCTGTGAAAGCCGTTCGTAAATATAGACCAGCATCGGGTACTTCTTCTTCGGATCGAAGTTGTCGGGTTTGAGAAGTAAACCCTTCAAAGGTACGCCGTCGACATTTTTGAAACTGACCAACTCGGCCGTGCCCCAGTTGTACGGCGCCCGTTGCGCATCGCCGTTGCTCACGCGCTTCAACTCACGGAAGGTGTTGTTGGTCACCCAAACATCCGGAAACTGATCGAACCGGGAAGCAGTCATGATCAGCACGTCAGCGTCGCGCGCCTTGGTTGGATTATTGAAATCTTTCGAGGCCATCAGAAGTTTCTGCGGCCCCGCGTCGCTGTTGACTTTGTCGCGATAGAAACCGGAATCGCGCGTTTCCTGACTTTCGGCGGACAGCAGCATCGGTGCGTCAGGATCGATCCAACGCTCCTTCGGATCGAGACGCACGTAGCGGAGCGTTGTCAGGTTTTTCCTGCCGGCGCCGTCGGTCAGACTTTTTGCGCGACTGCCGTCGGGCGCGATTTGCCAGATGTCGTAACGGTCGTAGATCAAAACGTCCGCGTCATCTTTGGTCCAACCGGCGACACCGTACGAGTTGGGCGTCGATGGTGTGTCGTTCTCTTCGTTGTAAAACTTGACCGCCAGGTTTTTAGTCAGGTTCGTCATCGTGCCGTCTGCGACGGAGTAAGAGTTCCAGTCTTTGCCGTCGAAGTAGATTGCGTATTTCGCGTTTGGCGATAGCGAGACGTTGCCGCGCTGCTTTGTTAAGAGCGGCTTACGCGAACCGTCCGCGGTGTTGACGAGGTAGTAGTCGGTGAAGCCGGGATCGTAGTCGTTTGTAGTTCGATACTTTCGATTATCGGAGCCGATCGCATAGCTGCCGTCATTCGAGGGCGAGATGCTCTCCATCGTTTCGTCTGCGAGCTGCACAAACTTCTTGTCCTGCAAGTGGTAAACAGCGCGATACGATCGATTGCGGTCCTGCTCGGCGCGCACCTTTTGAATCGATTGCACGTAATCGTCTTTCCAGTGCCATAGATCGACGAGCACCTTTTCGTCGGCGGGTATCTCCTCGTCGGGGTTCTTCTCCGGTTCGGGTGGAGGAGCCGTTCCCAGGAAGAGACGGCTGCCGTCGAGCGAGAAATTGAGATTAGCCCGTTCGCTAACGACAAACTCTTTGCGAAAGCCGGGCGAGGTGATTGAAACGATCTCAGTCGCTTGCGGATCTTT
>DASUPR010000352.1:0-2666 GCA_036281015.1 Pyrinomonadaceae bacterium | reverse complement strand
ACCAGTGGCACGGGACTAACGCGTTCATTCGCGACGACGACAACAACGTGTTCCGCACCTACTTCATAAACAACCGCGGCGACGAGCAGATGGGAAGCACGTGGAACTACCTCGACATCACCGCGCTCGGCCGTCAGGAAGCATGGGAGGACTCACCAGAAGGCTACCCGCAAACTCCGCCGTACAAGTGGTGGAACTGGCACGACAACTACGACGCCGAAGCGTCGCCGAATCCGAAGTGGGTGCAGATATCGACGGCGGGAGAAGCAGCTTTCCGAAAAACCGAAGCGAGCTAAGGGAAAGGCGAACATGATTAACACGACTTACTTCGCTAACAGTTTGGCGTCGCATAAATGCCGCAGCAAGGACATCCCGCAGCGGACGTTCATTGCGATCTCAACGTTGCTCTTTGTTGTTAGTGCGGCTGCAACGATCGTCTGGTGTGCATCCATGTCGGCGATGGGAGGAATGCCGATGCCCGGTGGTTGGACCATGTCGATGACGTGGATGCGAATGCCGGGACAGACGTGGGCGGCCGCTGCGGCTTCGTTCCTTGCGATGTGGATCGTGATGATGGTGGCGATGATGATGCCGTCGCTGGTTCCGATGCTTTTGCGCTACCGCGAGGAAGTTTGCAGAACAGGTGAGACGCGTTTAGGTTCGCTGACCGCGCTCGCAGGCGTTGGATACTTCTTCGTGTGGACCATCATTGGAATGGTTGTCTTTCCTTTAGGCATCGCACTGGCGGAGATCGAGATGCAGCAGCCGTTGCTGGCGCGCGCTGTGCCGCTCGCGGTTGGTGTTGTCGTGCTGATTGCCGGCGCGCTTCAGTTCACACGCTGGAAAGCGCATCACCTTGCGTGTTGCCGCGAAGAGTCCACACGCGGTCTCGCATTGCCGGCCACTTCACGTACGGCCTGGCGATACGGTTTGTATCGTGGGCTTCAATGCGCGCAATGCTGTGCTGGACTGATGGCCATCCTGTTGGTTGTGGGCATTATGAATCTTCAAGCGATGGCTATTGTGACGGCAGCCATCACGGTGGAGAGACTCGCGCCGTGCGGTGAGGGCGTGGCGAGAGTCATTGGAGTGCTTATCGTTGGCGCGGGCTTATTTCTAATCGCCCAAGCCGCCGGGCTCGCATGAGTTGTTTACTTCAGCGATCGCTTTTTCATCGTTGCCAACTGAACGCCTTGTGATTGATCGGGGACGGTTTCCTGATCGGGCCAACGAGTGGCGGCGACGCGCCGGGCGGGGTTAGCAGGATCGTTCCTGCCAGTAGCGGCTACCTCGATGGTGGTAACGGAATTCGGATCCATCCTTCGGCCGTATGTTCGAAACGCTCGACGCTCGAAACGGTAAAGGCTGTCGTCGATGGAATCCACGCAAACCTTTCCACAACGATTGACGGGTGAGCAATGCGAAGCAGATTGAAAGAATTCGGCTCGCCTCTTTCGCGCGTTGAAGTGGCCGTACCGGCTTGTACGACCAGGGCCGAGTGTCCGTTGATGTTGTATCTCTTCGTGTGACCGGTGTGACTGATGTGCAAGTGGCCGGCAAGAAACAGATCAGCTCCGCAATCGGCGAGTCCCGTCATAGCCATCTTTGCTCTACCCACCAGATCGCTCTCGTCGTGACCTTCAGGCAGATCAAACGGATGGTGAGTCACGATCACCTTAACGACTTCGTCGTGCAACGAGCAAAACTTTTCACGCAAACGGCCAACCTGAGTTTTGTTGATGCGTCCGCCCTTAAAGACCAGTGACCTTGCCGTGTTCACGCCTACGATCGCGACTTCTCCATCCTCGTATGCGGGCTGCAGATCTGTCGTGATGTAGCGTTTGTATTTTGTTAACGGCTCGAAAAACCGGGCAAAGACGTTATGAAGAGGAATGTCATGATTTCCGGGAACGATGATTTGTGGTTTCGGCAGCTCGTCGAGGAACGAGCGCGCCTGCTGAAATTGGTGCGAACGCGCGCGTTGTGTGAGATCGCCGGAGACGGCAACGATGTCCGGTTCGATTTCTCGGATGATTTTCTTCAACGGATCGAGCAGCGACGAGTTTACGCGCCCGAAGTGCAAGTCAGACAGATGAACGATGGTTCGCATACTCGCGTCACCCAGCTTCTACATCTTTCGGCACGATCACTCGCAGCGCGCGGCTCCGGACCCGGTATTGAAGTGGCGTCGCCATCACTTCGATTTCGCCGTCGAAAGCAACCCGCACGCGTTTTCGGGCTGTGTGTATCTGCACCTCGTTAGAACGAAGCGCAAGGAAATCCTTGTCGTTGCGCAGGCGCCCGACCACGGCACGCAGTGCAAGCGCTATTAATTTCAGACGGCTTGTTCCGTGTGTTATGTAAATGCTCAGCACACCTTGATCAAGACGATCGCGCATTCCGATATTGAACAAGTCCATTGCATACTCGTTGTTGCCGACAAACACAAAGGGCGTCGTGCGGTCGAGGAGTGTACCGTTAACACGGAGTCGAACATCGAGAAATGGATTTCGGCGTAATGCCTGGAGCGTAGCCCAGACGAACGCGGGCCATTTCCGGAAGCCGAGTCGCTCACGCTTTTCACGTTCGCGGACGATCATTGGGTACAGACCCAGACTCGAGTTGTTAATAAAAATCCGGTCGTTCACTTCCGCGGCGTCAACCTC
>DASUPR010000351.1:0-2207 GCA_036281015.1 Pyrinomonadaceae bacterium | reverse complement strand
TGCTCTCGGGCAAAGCGCCCCCATTCCCGAAAAGATATGGAGCTTTCTAAAAGCGGAAGAAAAACACGCTGTGAGACAGTGTGTGAAAGAGGGCGCGAATCTTTTCCTGGTACAGACCAACTTTAACGTCGCCGACTTCGATCGACAGTTCCAGGATTTGAAAGAGAAGCTTAGCAGCGTCGGAGAAGTGATATCCGTAGCTCCCAAAGTTGAAAGCGAAAAGATCAACTTCAGAATCATTTACGCGAGCGCAGGCGAAGCCAGCCAGATACAGCACGAAGTCGGCGGCATAGCTGGTGTCACGGTGGAGGAACTCCTCCATCAAACCATAGATTCACTTGCCGCAGTGTTGCAGCGAGCAGTGCGCGCGGGACAATCGGCCGCGGTCGCAACGGGCAAAGAAGTGGACTTTGTAGTGCGCGGCGAGAATCTCGTGTTGGAGAGTTCGCTATGCAACGCACTCGCGGATCCGTTGACTCACCTCGTTCGCAACGCAGTCGATCATGGGATTGAATCCAGAGTCGAACGTGTCCGACTTGGTAAGAACCCACGTGGAAAGATCGTGATCGACGCCGCGACTGTTGAAGGCCAAACGAGAATCACAGTGACAGACGATGGACGCGGTATCGATCCTGCCGTCATGAACCGAATATTTCAGCTGGGCTTCTCGACCGCGACTGAAGTAACCACGATCTCCGGGCGTGGCGTCGGTCTGGACGCTGTCGAAACAACGGTTAAAGAACTCGGCGGATCTATAACAGTCACCAGCAAACCCAACAAACGTTCATCCTTTGAGATCACGATTCCTAATCCGCGTTAATCCGTGGCCGTGCCCCAATCAACCTTCGGATGCATCGTGTGCCACTTCGTCGCTCGCTCAAACGCGAGCGCCACTCGCATCGGCGACACCTCATCGTAAACGCCTCCAGTAAACATGATCGCCACCGGCAGATCGTTGACGAACCCGCACGGCAATACAACGGCCGGATGACCAGTCAAGTTTGTGACTAGCAGGCTCGCGCTTCCCGGGGCGGGACTGACGAACACATCCCACTGCGACATCAGTTTTTCCATTTCGCGCATGAGCAACGTGCGTGCACGTTGTGCGCGGAGGTACTCGACCGCTGGAATGAATCGCGACGTGCGAAATGTGTTGGGCCAATCATTCGGCGACTGCCCTGACAACTGATTCACGCGGCCGTCGCGAGTTATATCGTCGAAGGCTGTCGCCGCTTCAGCCGACAAGATGAACCGTAAAGAGCCGGTGGAAAATTTCGGCAACTCAATCGGCGTCAACTTCGCGCCCGCTTTCTCCAACACTTCGAGCGCCGTCTTGTAGACCGCGCGACGCTGTTCGGCTTGTGTGCGCTGCTGTTCGGTTGCGGTCGGAGAGGCTTGAGGCTCAAATTCCGTTTTGAGATAACCGATTCGCAGCGTGCTGATGTTAGTGTCAGGATTCCAATTGAACGGTGCATCACCGACGGTTATATCTTTTCCGTCAGGTCCATAGATCGCGTGAAGCGCAGCGGCGCAATCCTCGACGCCGCGGCACATTGGACCAATCTTGTCCATGGTCCAACTCAAACCCATCGCACCATAGCGGCTAACCCGGCCGTACGTCGGGCGAAGACCTGTTATACCGCACCGCGATGAAGGTGACACGATCGAGCCGAGCGTTTCCGTTCCGATCGAGAAACCGACCAGACCAGCAGCCGTTGCTGCCGCCGGACCGGCCGATGAACCGCTCGAGCCTGTTTGTGCTTCGTCCGGTTGCCACGGATTTCGCGTAACGCCGCCGAACCATCGTGCTCCCTGTGCGAGAGCGCCCATCGACAGCTTCGCGACAAGCACCGCGCCCGCCTCGTTCAGTCGTTCGACAACGGTCGAGTCGTAATCGATCACTTGATCACGATAGGGCTCAGCGCCCCAGGTGGTTTCGATTCCTTTGGTGGCAAAAAGATCCTTCGCTCCCCATGGTATTCCGTGCAGTGGCCCGCGATACTTGCCGCGTTTGATCTCCGCGTCTGCCGCCGCCGCTTGTTTTAACGCCAGATCTTCGGTGAGAGTGACGATGCAATTAAGCTTTGGGCCATACTTCTTCAACCGCGCGAGGTACATCTCGGTCAGCTCGGTGGACGTCACGAGCTTGCGCTCGATGAGCGCGGCCAGCCTGGCCAGCGGCCAGAACGCGACCTCCTCGAGGTTGG
>DASUPR010000350.1:0-2310 GCA_036281015.1 Pyrinomonadaceae bacterium | reverse complement strand
TGATCATATCTGACTTGCGATCGACGATGTAATAGAAACCGTCCGGATCGCGATAGCCGATGTCGCCGGTGTGAAACCAGCCATTGCGAAATGCGGTCTCGGTGGCGGCTTCGTTCTTGAAGTAGCCCTTCAGAATATTTTCACCACGCAGCACGATTTCTCCCAAATCTCCCTCGGGAACATCCTGATCGTCTTCATCAACCACACGCATTTCATTGCCAATCGGCAAACCACACGAGCCTGGCCGGCGGCGTTCGTCTGGCGGATTGAAAGTCGAACGGCATGTCGATTCCGACAATCCATATCCCTCAACGACGAGACAATTAAACGTCTCCTCAAACCGGCGCAAGACTTCCGCCGGCACCGGCGCCGAACCACACATCGCAAAGCGCAACTGATCGGTCTTCAATCCATCCGGTACGCCCTCGGGGTAAGTGCTCAGCAGCATCGACAACATCGTGGCCACAGATCCAAAGGATGTGATCTGATAATCCGAGATGATGTTCCAGAACCGCGAAGCAGAAAACTTAGGACTCACAACCGTCGAACCGCCCGCATAGAGCGCCGACATCGTCGTCACTGAAACGGCGTTCATGTGAAACAGCGGCATCATCGTGAGGAGTCGATCTTTTTCCGTGAAACCGAGCCACGAGCTGATCTGCCGCGCGTTGGCGATCACGTTGCCATGCGTCAATAAACATCCCTTCGGCTTACCCGTTGTACCAGAGGTATAAATAATGATCGCCTCGTCTTCAAGCCCCGTATTCGCTTTCGAAGATTCTTTAAATTCCTCTCCTGCTTGTCTCTCATCATCAAAAACCACCCGAGCAACTGGAACCTCTTCAACCTTCGGCAAAAACTCCGAGTTCACCAACATCAATTTCGACTCGGAATTCGAAACCACATACTCGATCTCCTGCCTCTTCAAATGTCCGTTCACCGGCCCGGCAAGCGCACCACGTTGCCAGCACGCAAAATACGCAATCACGTACTCCACGCTGTTCGGCAACAACAAACTCACCACGTCGCCCTTGCCAATCCCACGCGCCGCAAGCATTCCCGCCGCCCGCCCAACCGCCTCTTCGAACTCTTGATACGTGAATTGCCGTTTGTCGGCTTCGGAAAACAGGAAGACTTTCTCAGGCGCAGCGCTGGCCCGCTGCTGCAAAAGTTCAGGGATACTCCGCGGCTCCAAAGTCATGCAAACTCTTATACCACATGATATATTCCAGCACTCTTATGGATACCTACCGCAATTTTATTAACGGCAAATGGGTTGAATCGGCTTCGTCGCGCACGGCCTCCAACATCAACCCTGCGAACACAGACGACGTTTTGGGAACCGTGCGACAAGCGACACGCGACGAAGCACGCGCGGCGGTTGAAGCCGCCGCGAACGCCTTTCGCGGCTGGCGCGCAACACCGGCGCCCACGCGCGGCCGCATCGTCGCTAAAGCCGCGCGCCTCCTCGAGGAAAACAAGGAAGAGGTCGCGCAACTGCTTACGCGCGAAGAAGGTAAGACCATCGCCGAGTCGCGCGGTGAATTGCAACGCTCGATCAACGTCGCGGAGTTCTGCGCGGGCGAAGCGCGAAGGCTTAACGGCGAAACGATCCCGTCCGAGTTACCGCTCAATTTCGCCTACACGATCAAACAACCGATCGGCGTCGTGGCGTGCGTGACGCCGTGGAATTTTCCGGTAGCGATTCCGGTCTGGAAGATCGCGCCCGCGCTGGTCGCGGGAAACACCGTTGTCTTCAAACCCGCCTCGATCACGCCGGCCACCGCCGTGCGCATCACCGAGATCTTCGAAGCTGCCGGCATTCCTCCGGGCGTGCTGAATCTGGTGCTCGGATCGGGCTCGGAAGCTGGCGACGAGATCATCAATCATCCCGCGGTGAAAGCGATCTCGTTCACGGGATCGAACGGCGTTGGTATTCGACTCTACGAACAAGCCTCTCGCCGCGGCGCGAAAGTTCAATGCGAGATGGGCGGAAAGAACCCGGTCGTCGTTCTCGAAGATGCGGACATGGATTTGGCGGTTGAATCGACGGCGCAGGGTGCGTTTGGTTCGTCAGGACAACGTTGCACCGCGACGAGCCGTGCGGTCGTAGTGGACCAGGTCGCCGACGAGTTTGTCGAGAGACTCGCCAAGCGTGCTGACTCGATGCGACTCGGCGCGGGATCGGATCCGCAAACCGAGATGGGTCCGAGTGTGGATGAGAACCAGTTCAAGACCGTGTTGAGCTACATCGATATCGGCCGCGAAGACGGCGCGACACTCGTTTGCGGCGGCTCGCGCGCGGACGGC
>DASUPR010000349.1:0-3558 GCA_036281015.1 Pyrinomonadaceae bacterium | reverse complement strand
GGTGGTGTTCCAACCGCGCTTGCCGCCGCGCTAGTCATTCCGCCTTCAGTGCTACGCGCTTTCCGCAGCCGCGACAACACCAAGCTGATCGCTTCGACTCAGGTCCATGCGTTCAACGGTGAGGAGTCGCAGGCGCGTATCGGACAACGCGTGCCGGTGCAAACAGCACAAGCGTATCCGTTCGGCGTTCAGACCGGAACTCCGGTGCCGGGCGGCGGTGGTGTTTTCCCGAGTGGTGGTTTCCCGGTTATCAACTACGAACCGACCGGGTTGACGTTGAAGTTCACGCCGCAGGTGTTTCCGAACCTCGACGTGCAAGTGAAGATGAACATCGAGCAGAAGGACGTTCTCGGCGCGAGCACGTTGACGCCGACGTTTACTGAACGCACGATGACGGGCACGGCTCGTATTCAGAACAACCGCACGATGATGCTCGCCAGCATCTCGACCGACATCGAAGCGCGTGGCCGCAAGGGCATCGCGTTCATCGGCGGACTGCCGATCATCGGTCGTTTGTTCACGTCGCCGACGCGCGACCTGCGCCAGGTGGACATCGTGATCAGCGTTACGCCGCGCGTGCTTCGCGCTCCGGCCGTGACGCCGCGTGACGAAGAGATGCGTCCGAGCGGCACGTTGCAGTCGCCGACGACGGGTTCGCTCGCGGAAATGATTCGCGAGGCGGATCGTGAAGACCAGATTGCCGCCGCACGCGCTCTGCCGCGCAATGCGACGATCCAACTGCCGGATGCGCCCGTTGAAGTTGCCAAGTCGGTGACCGCGCCGGCAACCCCTGCGACAACTGCGCAGAACACCAACCCGCAGCCTGCGGCTACAACTGTTGCGAACACGCCGGCTACAACTCCGGTCAACAACGCAACCGTTGCGGCTAACACGCCAACAAACACGCAACCTGCACCGGCCCAGGTGAAACCACCGGTTGATGCGGCCACTGTTGCGCAGAACACGTCTGCGCCGGCCCAGGTTAAAGCACCGGCTGGCGGTGAGACTGGAGCGGTAGAAGAGTTGCCGTCATTCGTGCCGGCGCCGAAGTCGTTGATTAGCGATCGTGCGGCGACGGAAGTGGCGACAGTAAATCCGAGCGGCAACGGAGCAACGCAAAACGCTGTGTTGACTTCAATGCCGAAAGCGACCACGACGGCGCTCGACGCGAAGCCGTTGGACACTAAGCTGGGCACCGGTCGCGTGGCGCAGCTCAGTCTGCTCCAGGGCGACGATGTGATGAAAGTCGGCGAGAAGCGGCGGTACGCAATCCAGTTGAACTCCGACGTGCCGTTGAGTCTTGCCCTGCTGACCCTGAAATTCGATCCGAAGGTCGTGAAAGTGCACGCCGTATCTGCCGGTAACCTGCTGAGCACGTCGGGCGAAGGAGCGCCGTTATTCACTCCGTCGATCGACGCGAAAGGCGTCTGCATGATCTCGATCTCCTCGTTGAACGGCAAAGCGTCGTTCAGAGGGTCCGGACCGCTGCTGTTTATCGACATCGAGGCGATCGGCGCCGGAGATACAGCGCTAGCGCTCTTGAAGGAGACGCTGCACCTCGTAGCCACCGATGCTCGCGACGTGACCTCGGAGATCATTCAGGGAACAGCAACAGTTAAGCAATGACGTTTCTGCCGCACGGCAGGGCGCGATAAGACGCGGCGACTGGCTGACGGAGTTGTATATCTACCGGTCGCCGCATTCTTCTGAAGGCTTGGCCCATGAAGAAAACGCAGAGAAAGCAACACGGATTTTCACTGATCGAACTGGTAATCACCGTTACGGTGTTGACCATTCTTACGCTCGGCGCGATGCCGCTCGTGAAGGTTTCAGTGAAGCGCCAGAGAGAGCAACAACTGCGCGACGCGTTGCGCCAGATGCGTATCGCGATCGACGAGTTTCATCGCGACTCGATTGGCATGGTTTGTACCGGCACGGGCATCCAGGCCGGAGGCGGTGGTGGCGGTCTTGCGCCGCCGCCAGTCGGCTTGATCGACCCGCGCAGCAAAGTCGTCATCAGCGACTGCACGATCTTTGGCGTTGATAATCCCGATCATTATCCGCCGGACCTGGACACGCTGGTGAGCGGCGTGAACGTGATGCCGCGAGGCGTTGGTCCTACTGGCGGAATCGGGAACCCGAACGTGAAGGCAACCGAGGTGGGCCAACTGTCCACCAAGCAGAAGGTTTACCTGCGCGCGATACCGATCGATCCGATGACGGGAAAAGCCGATTGGGACTTCCGATCGAGTTACGACGCGGCTGACTCAGGTTCGTGGGGCGGTGAGAACGTTTTTGACGTGCGTTCCAAATCGAAAGAGACAGCTTTGAATGGAGAGAAGTACAGTGACTGGTAGTATTCAACAGTTGC
Source organism: Pyrinomonadaceae bacterium (assembly GCA_036281015.1). Taxonomy (GTDB): domain Bacteria; phylum Acidobacteriota; class Blastocatellia; order Pyrinomonadales; family Pyrinomonadaceae; genus PSRF01. The sequence continues at coordinate 1,187 of DASUPR010000349.1, read as the reverse complement.
AAAGCAGACTGGCCGCGCGCGCGGGATTCACGCTGCTCGAGTTGATGATCGTGATCTCGGTCATCATCATTCTCGCCGCGATCACGTTGCCGCAGTATCAGAAGACCATCATGCACACGCGCGAGGCGGTGTTGCGCGACGACCTGTTCAAGATGCGTTCGCTGATCGATCAGTTTGCGGCTGATAAAGGCCGCCTGCCGCAGTCGTTAGACGAGCTCGTGAGTGAAGGCTACATTCGCGACATCCCGCTCGACCCGTTTACGGGCCAGAAAGACTGGGCCGTCACGACGGGTGAAGATCCGAATTCATTGGACGGTCAACAAGGCATCACTGACGTGCACAGCAGTTCCGCTGAAGTTTCCAGTGAAGGCACGCCTTACAGCCAGTGGTAAAGCATTGTCGATTTTCGATTGCCGATTTTCGATTTGCGGCACTTTAGGTCAACGACGCGCCGGCCACTTTCGGGCGAGAAAATCGAAAATCGGCAATCGAAAATCGGCAATAACCTATGTCTAATCTTTTTTCACGCATCGTCGATCCGTGGTATCCGCCGGCTGCGATCGGTCTCGAAAGAGGCCTCGCGTCCGTGGTTCAACTCGAACGCGTCAAAGGCAGCGCGTGCCGTTTGAAACGCGCCGCCACCGCCAACATCGACGAATCGTTAATCACGCCGAGTTTCGATCAACCCAACATCTCGGACCCCGGCCAACTTGCTGCGATTCTGAACGACCTTGCGGCGAGCGCCGGATTGCTGCGGCAGAAGCGTTGGTCGCTGAGTTTGCCGGAAGCGACGGCGCGCACGATCGTTTTCACGATGGAGACCCACTCGTCTGGTAGCGAGCTTCAGGACGTGTTGAGATGGAAGATCGAGCGCGGCTTCGGGGCTTCGCTGGAAGAGTTGTCAGTTTCGCGCGAACGTTTGCAAAAAGACGCGCAGGGAAGAGATCGGTATCTCACGATCGGGGTCCGGAAGTCGGTGCTGGCTGAGTACGAAGCGGTGCTCGAATCGTTGGGCTGGAGAGCGGGACTGATCCTGCCGCGGCACCTGGGTGAAGCACAGTGGCTCGTGCGCAACGGCTCCGCCGGCGACTCGTTGCTGGTCAGCGGTTCGAGTCAGGGGTTTACGGGCCTCATTTTTCGCGACCGGCATCCGCTGATTCTGCGCACTGTGACCTGCGCGGAGGGCG
>DASUPR010000348.1:0-8307 GCA_036281015.1 Pyrinomonadaceae bacterium | reverse complement strand
ACGTCGCACTCTTGATCGCGTCGAATAGGTCCCTGTCCTTTTCGAAGCATCCTTCCTGGTACACGAGTATTTCGCCGCGCACGTCACAGGACCACTCGCAAACGGCGTCGAGAAAAGCTTCGGCGACTTTTTGATCGTCGGCGATGATCCAGTAGTGCCGCGGACGGCCGCAGCCTTCAGTAAAGGTGATCAGCACAACGTCGATCAGTTCGCCGCCCCACAGCACGTTGAGCCACGCGTTTTGGACGTGTTGCTTTGGTTTCTTGCCGGGATCGTCCCACTCGGTGGTGACGTGTTTGAAGACAGACCTCTCCTCGACAACCGAGCATTTCCCGGCGCGCACGAAAGCGTCCAGGTCGAAGTCCCAGTCTTTCCCTTCCAAAATCGTTTTGTCCGCGTGCAGTTCCGCCAGTTCCCGCGCGACGTAGTAAGCGATGTAGTCGTGCGGCTGGTGCAACGCATCACGGATGAGGTTTTCTATACCCATAGCAATTCAAGCCAGCTTTCTATCTGGCGCACAAACACAATGATTCTTTTCGGAGTTTCCGAACTCTCTAAATACACTTGGAGGTCACGACCGTGCGGGTCGCAAAGGAAATCAGTAGAGGGTGCAAAGCGTACTAAACAGCATAACCGTAGACCTACTTCTCTGAAGTGGGCCAACACCATACCGCAGCTCCCCGCGCTGCGTCAAGATTTTGTCGGGAGACTTCCGTGCTCTCTCGTGGACTCGGCTTCGCCGCCGGATGTGAGATACAAGGCGGGGCCATGGCAAAAACCGGAACTTACTGGGACTTTGCGAAATACCCGGGGCGGTGGCGGAGTTGGAGGTTGGATTTGAGGAGGGCGGGGTTGGTGATCTCGATTGTTATCTTGCGATAGGCGCCGTCGCGCTTCTTGTTGGTTGAGGAATAAGCGACGAGATATTGCGTGCGCAACTCGCGCTCGATCTCCGCAAACGCCGCGTTCAGATCAAATTTCTTGTCGGGAAAGAACGCCCGCCCGCCGGTGCGCTCTGCAATCTCGCGCAACGGATCGCGATAGACACCTTCCAGTCTACTGTTCCCAATGCCAATCGTATAAACGACGGTCTCAGCCGCGAGCGCGCTATTCACCGCTTGCTTCAACGACAACCGGCTCGTCGTATCAATCCCGTCGGTCAACAGAATGATCGCGCGCCGCCGCTGGCCTATCGACTTCGTCAAAACATTACTCGACGTCAACGCCACCGCGTCCCAAATCGCCGTCGATCCTTCCGGCGGCGTCGCCGGCAAACGTGGACCAGTCGGTATCCCCGTCAACGGCTTGCCCGAACCAATGTAAGCCGGCGCGGCGATCTCAACTCCTTGCAGCACGCGATAAACCGTCAGCACATCGCGCGTCAGGTTCTGTTCGAGATACGCCGAACCGGTGAACGGCAAGATCGCAACCTGGTCCTGGTTGGACTTAACCACATTCTCAATAAACAAGCGCGCCGCTGCCTTCTCTTGCGGCAACGTCACCTCCTGCGACGCGCTAACATCAATCAAAAACGCAATCGCCAGCGGCCGATCCGTTTCCTGTTGAAACGTGAAGAGCGTTTGCGGCACGCCATCTTCCAGCACGCGCATGTCTTCCGCTCGCAACGTAGTAACAAAGCGCCGCTGTTTGTCGGTTACGGTGAACGGCAGGTTCGTCAACTCCGACTCAACGCGGACCACATCGTCCTGATCCACCGCCTGCGAATGAACCTGCCCACACCCGATCAAAAACCCGAGCAAAACCAGCAGCGCTTGTTTCATGAAATCCAAACTACTACTTCTCGCTAATACAGAACAGCGTGTTCTGCCCGCGCAGATAAATCTCGCCGCCGGCAATCACCGGCGTCGCGATGAACACCTGATCCTCGAGCGTGTTAACACTCAACACTTCAAACTTCTCACCCATCTTCAACACGAGCACGTCTCCATCCTCGGTCGCCAGATACAACTTTCCGTTCGCGCCAACGGGCGACGCTTTCAGGTTGTACCCTTTCGGCAGACGCGTCTGCGCGTAAAACGGTTCGCCAGTCAACGCGTTGTAAGCGCTGATCATTCCGTTATCGGTTACAACGTAGAGTTTGTTGTCGTGAAGCACCGGCGAGGTTGTATACGCCACGCCACGAGTATGACTCCACGCGATCGCCTCCGAATTGCTGATGTCGCCATCCTTGCCGAGCTTGATCGCCATGAGCTTCGGATCGCGATGGCCGCTCATCACGTAAACCATACCGTTGTGGTAAACCGGCACCGGAATCACATTCGAGCCGAGACCAGCCGACTCCCACAGCACCTTTCCGGTTCGCGCATCGTAACTGCGCACTTTGTTGGTCGCGGGCACGATGATCTCGGTGCGGCCGTTGTGATCGATCGCGAGCGGCGTACTCCACGAGCTCGGCTCGTCACGCTGCACGCGCCACAACTCTTTTCCGTTGCGCTTATCAACCGCGACCATGAACGATCCGGCTTCGTGATCGAAGACGAGAAACAGTTGATCCTTCAACAAGAGCGGCGCAACGCCTTCACCAAACGCGAGCCGCATCTTCATCTGCACGCCAAAGTCTTTCTCCCAGATCAGCTTGCCGTTGAAGTCGTAAGCGTACAGCCCACGCGAACCAAAGGACGCGTACACGTAACGGCCATCAGTCGCCGGCGAGTTCGAAGCAAAGCTGCCGTAAGCGCGGTGATAACCTTCATGCGGCGTCGCCACTTTCGCCGTTCTCTGCCACAGAATCTTCCCGGTCTTCCGATCGAGACAAAGCACTTCGAACTTGTGTTCGACGAGTGGACCAGAGCCGCCACCAGCGCGGCGTCCTTCAGGCGACGGCGCGGGTGTTGGTGCTTCGGCTGCTTTACCAGTCGGAATCGCAGTCGTGAGAAAAACACGATCGCCCCAGATCACCGGCGTCGAGAATCCGCGCCCGGGAATCTCTGCTTTCCACTTGACGTTTTTCGTGTCGCTCCAAACGGTCGGCGCATCGCCGCGCGCCATGCCGTTGAAGAATGGTCCACGCCACTGCGGCCAGTGCGCATCACTCTGCGCCTGAACCATCCCAACCACAACGAGCGATAACAGCATTACCGAAAGCACAAGCGAAGTCTTCCTCATTTAGCTTTTCCTCCTAAAGTTAAATGCTTACTCAGGCAGTCCAATCTTGCGCACCAGGTCGACAAAGCGCGGATCGGATCGAATGCTATCAAACCCGAAGTCCACGCTCAGCATTGTCATCCTGAAGTCGCGCTGTTCGTAACCTTTCTGCAACCACGCGATCGCTTCTTCCTTCTGGCCCAGCCGCGTGTAATAACCCGCCATGACAAACGGCGGCGTTTTGGTGTTCTTGTCGTTGAGAGCGTAATCCAAAACCGCGCGCACGAACCCCCGCCAGCCTGCGGTTGCGAAGGCATCGTTCATCTTTGCCAACTGGTCCGGCGGAAATCCGGTCAACGCGGCGGACTTGTTGTACTCGTTCACTGCCTTGTCATACATGCCCTGCGCTTCGTAAGCGCGGCCGAGGAAGAAATGAGCGGTGGCAAAGTTTGGATCGAGCTCGATCGTTTTGTGAAACTGTTCGATCGCTTCGTCGAAACGGCGCGCGTCCACGAGAATGTCGGCGTAGATTCGATTGATGATGATCGAGAGCGGATCGAGTTCTAGTGCGCGTCTGATTTCGGCTAGCGACTCGTCGAAGCGTTTCATCGACGCCAGGTGTTCGGCGAGCCATTGATGCGCGGTGGCGTAATTGGGATTCAGCTCCAACGCGCGACGGTATTCCCGTTCGGCAGTGGGAAAATCGTAATCGTAGTACGCAGCGATTTGGCCCAACGAGGCGTGTGCTTCAGCCAGGCGGCCGTCGAGCTCGAGTGCTTTGAGCGCCGCTGCTTTTGCTTTCGGCATCACCACATCCGACTGTTCGGCGGTGTAAGCGGTGAGCAGCGCGTACGAATCGGCCAGTCCGGTGTAAGCGAGCGCGTAGTTTGGATCGTGATCGATCGCCTGTTCGAAGAACCCGATCGCTTTTTGAAAGTCAGGCGGCGTGCGCTTGTTCCAGTAGAAGCGTCCCTTCAAATAAAGCTGATACGCCTCAGCGTTGGTGGTGTGCTGCTTATCGGCCAATGAGCGGTCGACGCCCGAGAGCGTGGGTCGCAGGTTGTTGGTGATCTCGCGCGCGATCTCGCGTTTCACCGAAAGCATGTCCGACAGTTTGCGTTCGTACTTCTCGCCCCACAGTTGTTTGTTGTCGCGAACGTCAACCAGCTCGGTGCTGATTAACATCCGGTCGTCGATCTGCATCAATCTTCCCGTTAACACGGCACGCACGCCCAATTCCCGTCCCACGACAAACGGATCGACTTCCTTCCCTTTGTAACGAAACACAGAACTCCGAGCGATCACTTTCAGGTTCGGCAACTGCGTCAGGTTGTTGATGATGCTTTCCGTGAGACCGTCGGAGATCCACTCATCACCGGCGTTCTTGTTCTGGTTAACGAACGGCATCACGGCGATCGATTCGATTGCAACTTCGGAAGCGCGCGCGTGAAAGTAAGACCACGCTCCAAACGCGGCAAGAGCAGCCACGATGAGCACGCCCGCGACTACGAGCAATCCCTGTTTTCGATTGATTACACCGGTAACGGTGACTTTGTCGCTCGCGTGGGTACGTTGCGTCTCGGCGCCGTCCGTGGGCACTCTTCGCGACACTGTCGTTTCCGGGTGCCACAGTGTCTTCGCATGTTCGCTCGATTCATTGACTAAAGGACCCGACGAAGCCGAAGCCGTAACACTGTCTTTCAGCTCGTTCCGAACTTCCTTCAACTCGATCGCAACGTCTTTGATGTTCTGATACCGCTGCTCGGGATCCTTCGCGAGACAACGACGCACGATGCGTTGCAAATCAGCAGGCGCAGCGGCATTGAAACTCGCGATTGAAGGCGCGGGTTCGCGAATGATCTTGTTCAATGTTTCGATCGTGTCGCTGCCCGCAAACGCTTTGTGTCCCGTGATCGCTTCAAACAGGATGCAGCCAAACGAAAAGATATCGGAACGGTGATCGATCTCCCGTGTCTTTCCCTGCGCCTGTTCCGGCGACATGTAGCCCATCGTTCCGAGCACCACACCCGGCGTTGAGTGTGGCTGAAGAATTGTCGGCTCTTCACTACTCACGCCGCCCATGCTCGACTGCTGTTCCATTAACTTGGCAAGACCGAAATCGAGAATCTTTGCGTGCCCGTCGGAACTGACCATGATGTTGTCGGGCTTGAGATCGCGATGCACGATCCCTGCGGCGTGTGCTTTAGCCAAACCATCCGCGACGTGTTGCAGGATGCGCAGCAGCTTTGAGAGTTCTTCGCCTTCGTGATGAATCTTCTCGCGCAGCGTTTGTCCCTGCACGTATTCCATCGCGATGAACTGAAAACCCTCAGCCTCGCCAATCTCGTAGATGTGCGCGATGTTCGGATGATTCAGCGACGCCGCGGATGTCGCCTCCTGCTTGAAACGCCGCATGCGATCCTGATTTGCGGCGACGTCAGGCGGGAGCACTTTCAACGCGACTTTGCGTTGCAGCGCGGTGTCCTGCGCGAGGTAGACCTCACCCATGCCGCCCGCGCCGATGAGGGAGATGATCTTGTAACGGCCAAGCTGTGTTTCCGATGAGAGGGTCATCGTCTAGTCGGTGATGCCGATCGTGCGCGCAATCGTAGGCCACATTTCGACGGCCCACAACTCGTAACCCATGTCTGACGGATGAAAACCGTCGCGCGAGAAGTATTCGGGATGCTCCGGCAGATCGCGCGTCGTGATCGAGTAGATGTCGAAGATCGTTACGCCGCGACGATTCGCGATCTCTTCGAGCCGCTCATTGAACGTTTGAATCTGCTGATGATACTGCCTTCGCATCGACAACGGAACCACCGGCGCACTCGAGATGTCGGGAATGTTCGTCACCACGATTCGCGCCTGCGTCTTCTCTTTCAACGTGCTCAGAATGCGATCGTAGTTCTGCGTAAACCTCTCGAGCGGCACGCCGTGTCCGATGTCGTTGATGCCGATCCCCACCGTGATGAGCTGCGGGTTCTTCTCGACTCCCTTGTTCAACTGTGCCTGGAGGACGTCGGCCGTCGTCGCGCCGCTGACACAAAAGTTTGAGAGTTGTGATCCCGGGCGGTTCCGGAGAATGCGTTGGTGAAGGCGTAGAACGTAACCGCCATCGACGGCTCCCACTCCCGCTCCGGTTGAATCTCCCAGTGCAACATACACAATCGGCCCCGTTTTCATTTCGCTGCCACCCGTGTCCGTGCCCTCTGATGTGTTCCGGCCGCAGGCAACCAGAAGAGCCATTAAAACGATAGACAATAGTAGTTGCCGGTTTCGGTGAATTCTCATTGTTTTTCCTTGACTTTAACCCGCGTCCAGAATAATGTGCCAGCCCTCTGCAGCTCACTTCAGTTCAGTACTTTATCGTGCGGCAGTCCTGATCTAGCTCCTCCGACCGCTGCCTCGACGGTCGGAGCATACTCAGTTCAGTCAATTACAAGGATCGACGAAAGGACGAAATATGAAGAACAAGACCCTGGCAATCTCTATCCTTATTTTGATTGCCCTCGTTGTTTCAGCTCGTTGGGCGTCAACAGCTCAAGATGCGCCCGCGGCAGACTCCCTGCAAGCAACAGACACCACTCTGGCTCTTGCACTCTCGCTCGAAGACATGGTGAACCAGTCAGACGTGATCGCGATCGGGAACGTTCTCGAAACGCGAAGCGTTTGGATCGATCGCAATTTAGTTACGCTCGCCACGGTCGCGGTAAGCGAAAGTCTTAAAGGAGCACCCGGCGAAACTCTCACTGTAGTCCTCCCCGGCGGGGTTGATGCCAATCGCAAAATACCGATTGCAATGACCTATCCCGGTGCACCGAAACTGACACCCGGTGAAAATGCGTTTCTATTTCTACACTCCGACAGCGAGGTAGGCGGTTACAACATCGCTGGTTTTGCTCAAGGAAAATTCTCCATCGTTAACGACGAAGATGGCGAACCGATGGTCTCGCGCGACCTTACACAAGTGTCGCTGCAGGGCAACAACGGCGTCCGTCGCGGCCAATCCAACATGACTCCGCTTAAGAGTCTGAAGGATCAGGTCAAAGGCTACTTGAAACAGTAGCACCACATCAGGAGAACAGTTTCCTTAGGAGGACTTATGAGAAGAAAGCTCACATCGATACTACTTACTACATGCATGCTTCTGATGGGCGTCGTGAATGTACGCGCGGGTGGTGCACTGGAAACGATCGACCTCACGGGCGCTGGTCCATCGCCGATTGCGGGTCATTTGCTGGCTCGTGTGGTTGGCATTAAGTGGGACGCACGGTCGATCCCTGTCCAGTATCGCATCAACAACACTCTCGATCCGATTCCTAATCCGCTTGGCCCGGCGTTCTTGTCCGTTGCCGCGGCAACCACTGAGCTGCAGGCATCGTTGAACAAGTGGAACGACATCCCGACCTCGTTCATCAATATGCAGATCATCGGGACTCGTGCTAATGCGGGACTCGTCGGCTTCGACATGATCAACGAAATCTCGTTCCGGACAGCGACAGGCTTCTCGGCCATCGCTTCATCGCCGTCAACAAACCTGATTTCCGACGTCACTCTCGTCGATGGCGATCAACTCGACGGCGATGCCGATCCGGATGTTTCGTCAGCTATCACAGTCGCGACCGACGTCGACAACGACGGCGACATCGAGTTCCCGGCCGGTTTCTACAAAGCCGGAACGATTCTCGACAACGACGTTCAGTTCAACACGAAGACTAGCAACGGTCTTCGCTTCACAATCGATCCGCTGCAGGCTGACGCCGTTACGCGTTCAGTCGATCTGAGCTGCGTTGCAACGCACGAGTTTGGTCACTCATTCGGTCTTTCGCACGTGCTCGACAATCAGAGGAGCGGCTCGGACGGCGACGGCTCGACGATGTTTCCGTTTATCGACACCGGCGATCCGGCAGCGGAACTGCAACAGGCGAGTTTGGCTGCTGACGATATCGCATTCGCGTCGTTCTACTATCCGGAAGGCTCCGCGGCTTCTGGACCAGGCGCGCTGCAATCGGGCGATGTATCGTTCAATAACGCCTACGGATTGATCACGGGCGAACTGCGGCACGGCGTGTTGAATCAACCGATCGCGGGCGGACAACTTCGCGCCATCGATCGCAACTCGGGCCAAAGCATGGTGAGTGCTTTTAGCGGCACGACAAACCTGTCGTTCAATCCCGTCAACGGCGGCTTGTTCTTCGT
>DASUPR010000347.1:0-21693 GCA_036281015.1 Pyrinomonadaceae bacterium | reverse complement strand
GAACGTTTCAGTAGTAATCTGCTGCTGGCTGCCTGAACCCGTCAGAGATGAACGACGCTGCGTCAAATAATCAGCTCGTTCAGTTTCACAACGTCAACTACACCTTACCAAACGCTCCCGAACCGATCATTTCTGAGTTGAACCTGAGTGTTGCTCGAGGGGAGACGCTTGTGCTTCTGGGCGAGTCGGGTTCCGGCAAGACGACGACGCTGAAGTTTGTGAATCGGTTGCTGCTGCCGACGTCGGGTGAGGTTATCGTCGAAGGAAAGAGCACGATGGCGTGGGATCCGATCGCGTTGCGGCGGCGGATTGGTTACGTGATTCAGGAAGGTGGGCTGTTTCCGCATTTCACGATCGCACGAAACGTTGGGTTAGTGCCGGGTTTGCTCGGTTGGGAGAAAATAGACGCCCGCGTTGACGAGTTGCTGAACCTTGTGGGATTGGCGCCCGAGGTCTTTGGAAAGCGTTTTCCGAAGGAGTTATCGGGTGGGCAGAGGCAGCGTGTGGGTGTGGCGCGTGCGTTGGCTGCGGACCCGCCGTTGTTATTGCTTGACGAGCCTTTTGGAGCGCTCGATCCGTTGACGCGTGCCAGCTTGCAGCGTGAGTTTGCGGAACTTTCGAAACGCTTGGGAAAGACTGCCATTCTCGTCACGCATGACGTGCGTGAGGCGCTTTTGCTCGGCACGCGCATCGGTCTCATGCATCGCGGCCGTTTGCTCCTGGTCGAAACTCCCGAGCGTTTTCTCGCGTCCGATAATCCACAGGCACGCGCCTACCTCGACACGCTTACAGTTACGGACCATGTCGGAGGAACTAAATGAGTTTCTGGCAGTTTCTCCAACTTAACTGGTCCGAACTGTTCGTGTTGATAGGCCAGCACGTGCAGCTCGTGCTGATCGCGATCGTCATCGCCGTAGTGATCGGCGTGCCGACCGGAATTTTATTGACGCGTCATCGTGCTTTGCGCGGACCAGTGCTCGGCGTCGCGAACGTGATGCAGACGATTCCGAGTCTTGCGTTGTTTGGCTTTCTGATTCCCTTGCCCTTCATTGGCGGCATCGGCGCGCGCACCGCGCTCGTCGCGCTCGTCGTCTATTCACTGCTGCCGATCATTCGCAACACGATCACGGGAATACTCGGCGTTGAACCGAGCGTGCGCGAAGCCGCTGTGGCAATGGGTATGACTGACGGACAGGTGCTGCGACAGGTCGAACTGCCGCTCGCGATGGGCGTGATCGTCACAGGTATTCGCGTCGCGACCGTAATCGCTGTTGGCGTGACGACGATCGCCGCGGCCGTCGGCGCCGGCGGGCTGGGCGTTTACATCTTTCGCGGCCTGCGCCAGTACGACAACAACCTTCTGCTCGCAGGCGCGTTGTCATCGGCTTTGCTCGCGTTGGTTGCTGACTTCTCACTCGGCTTGCTTCAACGCCGCCCAAAACTACTGCCGGTAGCAGCCGTGTTCATCCTGGTTATCGGTGTTCTGACTTGGCGTGGTGGAACTACTAACACGGATCAAATCAGGATCGGTTCGAAAGACTTCACCGAATCAGTTCTCCTCGCCGAGATCGTCGCGCAGATGCTCGAGGCCCGCGGCGTTTCCGTCGAACGACGTTTCGAACTGGGCGGAAACCTGCCACACGACGCGCTCGTCAGCGGAACACTCGACCTCTATCCCGAATACACAGGAACGTCATACACAGCGATACTCCGTCATCCGCCAATCAGCGACCCACGTGCGGTTTATGACCAAACCAAACAGGAGTACGCCGCCAAATTCAACGTCGAAGTCAGCGCGCCGATCGGTTTCGAGAACACCTTCGCGATACTCATTCGCGGCGCTGTCGCGCGCCAGTTCAATCTGAAAACCATCTCCGACGCCGCGCCGCACACGCCCAAGTGGCGCGCCGGCTTCGGCCAGGATTTCATGTCTCGCGACGACGGCTATCCCGGCTTCTCGAAAAAGTACGGATTAAAATTTGCTGAAGTGCGGGAGATGGATCTGTCGCTGACGTATATAGCATTGTCGTCGAACCAGGTTGACCTGATCGCCGCGAATTCCACGGAAGGCCGCATCGCGACGTTGGATCTGTTTCAACTCGCCGACGATCGCCGTTACTTCCCGCCGTACGAAGCGGTTTATCTCGTGCGGCAGGACACACTCCAACGCGTGCCGGCGTTGCAGGAAGTTCTGGCAAAACTGGCAAACGCGATCTCAACTGAAGAGATGCGACGGCTCAATTACGAGATAGACGGCAACCGGCGCGACCCGAAGGAAGTCGTAAGACAATGGATCGGAGGTAAACAATGACGCTGATAGACGTATTGATACTTTTGCTGGTAGCGGGAATTTGTGGAGCGCTCGGGCAGGCTATCGCCGGCTATTCGAGAGGGGGATGTCTCGCGTCGATTGCGCTCGGTTTTGTAGGCGCGCTCCTGGGGATGTGGATCGCGCGCCAGATGGGCCTGCCCGAGCTGTTCCCGGTCCGCATTGGCGGCACCAGTTACCCGATCATCTGGTCGATTATCGGTTCCGCGCTGTTCGTGGCCGTGCTCGCACTCATAACACGTAGCCGGGTGTGAGGGCCACGAATTACACGGATTGTTTGCTTAAGCGACAGCCTTTAGCCGCCGGTACCACCGCCGTTATCAGGGGGATCGACGGGCATTGGCTTGTCTGTGGTCGTCGTGGAATCCGAACTCGAGGTTGAGGTTTTCTTAGTACCCCCACCATTGTCGGGTGGATCTGCGGCGAGCATTAGCGAGAAATTCTTTATGTCGGACATGGTTCTGAGCTCCTTACTTCTTTGGGAGTAAATCAACCCTGCTTGTAAAAGGCCTGAATATCAGGCCGTGAACTATATTGTTTGAACGCGTCGGCGCCCCACTGTTGTTCCAGTTTGGCCCGAACGTTCATCGCGTTTCCGAACTGTTCCTGAGCCTTACTCTTATCACCCAGCTTTTCGCTGGCCCGTGAGGCAATCAACCAAGCTCGCCATTCCGATTCAAACTGCTGCCCACTAGCGAATTTGGCTTGGGCTTCGGTGGCGAGGTTCAGGGCGGTTTGAGGGTCGTTGGTGAGTAGCGCAGCCTCCGCCTTATAAAGTAACGCGCGAGATTGCAGCAAAAAGTCTCCCTTCGTTGATGCTAAATTTATGGCCTCATCGCAAAACTTAAGTCCTTCGTGCCCGCTGCCGGACATCGCTGTTGCCAAACCGAGAACCGAACGCGCCTCGATGGCGATCTCGGGATTCTGTACGCCGGCTTCGGTAATTGCTTCTTTACTGAGGGCTATCGCCTCGGCGTAGTTGCGCCGGCTCATGCGAATTTGAGCCCGGTAAAGCAGTACCGTGGGCACGAGCTGTTTGTATTCGTTCTTCGACTCGCTGATTGTCTTCCAAACGTCGTCGAGTAACGCCTCTGCCTGCTGATCATGACCCAGGCGCCACAAAACGTTTCCCCGATTGGTCTTGTTGAACGTTATGCGCAGCGGGCTTTGTACCGACTCGTAAATGGCAAACGCGTCGTTGTACTGTTTTTGGGCCGCCGGCAAGTCCTCGCGATCGAGGAGAACTGCGGCGATCTCGCTGTAGGCATTGGCGATTTCCGGTTGGGAGCCGTCGTTGCGAGCGAGATCGAGTTTCTGATTTGCGGCTTTCAATGCGCCTTCATAATCACCCTTCCGGCGGTAGCCCCGAACCATTTGGGTCAAACACAAAGTGACACTTGCCGGGTAGTTTCCCTGTTGGAAAAAATTCAGCGCCTGTTGTGCCAGTTGCAAACCTTGATCGACGCGCAACGTGTAGATGTAAACGCCGGCGAGATTCATCATGCCGAGCGCTTCGCCGAAGCGGCCTTTATTCGAGCGGGCCAACTGAATCGCCTGATTAAAGTAGTGTTCGGCTTTTTCGTAATCCTGCCGGGACGAGTAGGAGTTGCCGAGTTCGAGCAGGCCGGAGGCAGCAAGGTTTTCCAGCTCTTTCTCTTGTGCGATTGTGACCGCCTGTTGGGCGTAGCTTTCGGCCTCAGCAGCCTGTCCCCGCGCCGACGCCAGAAAACTCAAATCAATCAGCGCGTTGATCTGTTGCGCTTCAAGACCCATTGCGCGCGCTGCGTCGAGACATTGTTGAAACTGCGCCTGCGCTTCGTCGTAACGGCCAACCCGGCGATAAAGCACGCCGCGGCGCCGCATCACCTCGTTCACACCCTCATTGTTACTGGCGGCGCGATACAACTGCTCCGCCTTCTCATACATTTTGAGCGCGTTGTCGTTGTCCTGTTTGCGGTAATTGACGATTCCCGCGCGCAAGTAGGCCGTCGCATACTGGCCGTCGTTTAGCGAGATCGCTTTCGTGTAACTTTGCAGTGCCTGGTCGGGTTTGCCGTCGTTTTCGTAAGCGTAGCCCAGGTCAACATAAACCTGGCTTTCGTTCGGCGACATTTCGGCGATGGAACTGTACGCCTTCACCGCTTCACGAAAATCACGCGTGGCCATCGCCGTGATCGCGTCGAGGTAAAGCGCGTCTTTTTCAGTGATCGCCATGCCGTTGCGTGTCAGGCCCTGGATCGCCAGCAATTCGTCTTTGGCGTTGTCGATGTAGTCGAGTTCGGTCCACGCCTGGGCGAGACGCGCGCGTGCGAGCGCGTAGTTGCCGTCGATCTGGATTGCCTGCTGGAGCGCCTTGCTGGCCTGATGAAACGCGCCGTTGCGCAAGGCGTCCGTGCCGATGTCGTACCACTGTTTAGCGGCGGGCGACGGTTGGTAGTAATTGCGTGGCCAGAAATGAATGATGGCCCAGATCGCGAGACCACTCGCCACGATCGTCAGGATGAATGAGGCGAGTGAAAAGCGCTGACGGCGAAGTTGCAGCGTGAGCGTTGCGAGTGCGCTGGTGGCGCGGTTCATGTCACCCGCGGTGGGTTTGGCGCCCTTGCTGCTCACGGGCACGCCGTTTCCGCCGAGACCCACCACCGCCGCCTGCAAATCCTTCAGCATGTCATCCGCCGACTGATACCGGTCTTCGACCTTCTTTTGCAGCGCTTTCATCGTGATGCGATCGAGCGCCGGAGTGATTTGCGGATTGAAGTGCGACGGCGGCGACGGCGTGACGTGAATGATCTGCGCGCCGATTTCCAACACGCTCGCGCCCGCAAACGCCGAACGGCCGGTCAAACACTCGTACAACAGGGCGCCGAGCGCGAAGATGTCGCTGCGTCCGTCGACCTGTTTGCCGGTTGCTTGTTCCGGAGAAAGGTAAAGCGGCGTGCCGACGATAACGTCGCTGCGAGTTTGCGTTGAATAGATCGTTTGGGCGTCGAGATCGACCTCGCTCGACGGCGGTTCAAACAAGTGTTTCACCAGGCCGAAGTCGAGCACCTTCACGACGCCGCGCTCGTTGACGAGGATGTTTGAAGGCTTGATGTCGCGGTGAACGATGCCGTGATGGTGCGCTTCCGCGAGCGCCTCGGCGATCGACGACACGATCTCGACCGAGCGCCGCAGCGTCAGACCTTCTTCCAGTAACTGGCTCAACGACTTGCCTTTCACAAACTCCATCACCAGGAAGGGCTGGCCCGTCGAGCTCTCGCCGTAGTCGTGAACGATCGCGATGTTTGGGTGTGTGAGCGCGGAAACCGCGCGCGCCTCACGAATGAAACGCGCGCGGTAATGATGATCGGTCGAAGTTAAGAACTTGATCGCGACGCGGCGGGCAAGGTGCTGGTCCTCGGCCAGATAGACGACGCCCATGCCGCCTTCGCCAAGTTTTTCGAGAATTCGATAATGGGAAACCGTCTGACCGATCATGGCAAGTCACAAAGAGGCACCCGGACTAGACGGATATAGAGTAAACCAGCTTACTCAGGATTTCACGTAAGTTTAGTGGCCCGGATCTTTGCCTCTTGAGATTCGCGAAATTCGTGCAATTTTTGCCTCAACTCGGGCCGGCTGTTGGCAAGAATCGCTACTGCGAACAAAGCGGCGTTGATTGCGCCCGGCTTGCCGATGGCCAGGGTTCCGACCGGGATTCCGCCGGGCATTTGGACCGTCGCTAGCAGCGAGTCGAGTCCGTTCAGGGCGTCGCTTTTCATGGGCACGCCCAGGACAGGCAGTGTCGTGTGGGCTGCGAGCACGCCCGCAAGGTGCGCCGCGCCGCCGGCCGCGGCGATGATCACTTCCAAACCGCGTTCTTCAGCCGTTGAACCAAACTCCGCCGCCAGCGATGGCGACCGGTGCGCCGAGATTACGCGGCTTTCGTGCGCCACGCCGAATTGACCAAGCGTTTCGTCGGCGTGCTTCATCGTGTCCCAGTCAGACTGGCTACCCATGATTACTGCTACAAGTGGTTTCTCTGTGCTCATCTGTTTTTATTCACCCTGGTCCAGCGAAAACCCACGCTGCCCGTCGAAAGTATAAAGTCCTTCTGTCTTGATGAAGTCGTAGCCCTCTCCGGAGACCCTGCCGAGCAACGAAATGATCTGGGCGTGCGAAACTTTGCCGCCGTCTGACTCAGGCAGGAACCGGCAGCGCCAGTGGTCCGAACAAAAAGTCTCCGTGTGACCACCCGGCCAAACCTTTACGCCGCGGTTGCTGATCATCGTCAACTTCAGACCGTCTCCGCTCAAACGGCTCAAACCCTCGCCGAGTTCGTTCGCACTGCCCTTGGTCCAATCGAGAAAAACGTCGACGCCGACGAGCTCTTTTTGCGGCGCCGGTTTGCTCGCGCCCCCAACCGTTTTTGTAATCGCCTCGTCAGCTTTCTTGTAACTTCGCGGCTTCAGGATTTGCGGCATCTGTCCCAATCGCTGAACCACCGCCTCGGCAAACTCCTTCGTGCCGACCTTTTGCTTGCTGACTGACTCGTCGTAGATGTCGTACGTGTGAATGCCGTCTTCGATCGTGCGCAGCCACGCGTTGTGAACGCGTTCCGCGTGCTCAGTCAAACCAACGTGCACCAGCATCATCACCGCGCCCAGCAACAACCCCGACGGATTCGCGAGGTTCTGTCCGGCGCGCCGCGGCGCCGAGCCGTGTATCGCTTCAAACATCGAAACGTGTTCGCCGATATTCGCCGAACCGGCCAAACCAACCGAACCCGCGATCTGCGCTGCCACATCGGACAGCACATCGCCGTACAGGTTCGGCATCACGATAACGTCGAAAGCCTCCGGCGTATCCGCCAGCTTCGCGGCGCCGATGTCGACGATCCAATGCTCGTTTTCGATGTCGGAATACTCAGCCGCAATCTCGTCAAAGATCTTATGAAACAGACCGTCGGTCAGTTTCATGATGTTGTCTTTGGTGAAGCAGGTAACTTTCTTACGATTGTTTCGCCGCGCGTATTCGAAAGCGTAACGAATAATTTTCTCCGAGCCCGGACGCGAGATAAGTTTGAGACACTGCACGACCTGGTTTGTCTGCCGGTGCTCGATTCCCGCGTAGAGGTCTTCTTCGTTCTCGCGAACGATGACCACGTCCATGTTCGGGTGCTTCGTTTCGATGAAAGGATGATAGGCGACACACGGCCGTACGTTGGCGTACAGCCCGAGCACCTTGCGCACTGTAACGTTGAGACTCTTGTAACCACCGCCCTGCGGTGTGGTGATTGGCGCCTTGAGGAAGACTTTGGTTCGTCGCAGTGACTCCCACGAACTCGGCTCGATGCCGGAAGAGTTTCCTGCGAGGTAAACCTTCTCGCCGATGTCGATGGTTTCGATGTCCAGCGGCGCCTCGGCCGCCTCCAGAATGCGGAGGGTCGCGCCCATGATCTCCGGCCCGATGCCGTCGCCATTAGCCACAGTGATAGGGATGCGTTCTGCCATTTATCTGACCTTTCGTGGTATTTCGCGACAGTTTACACGGATATAGCGAAAATGTCCTTGACGCGTTTCGGAACACTCCTGCATACTTTTGCCTACCAGATACCTGCTCTCGCGCATCAACGGTGACTGCGCCTGCCCGTGATCGTTAAGCGACGAGGTTCGGCTGATAGAGAGTGAGGCAGTTGTCAACCAGTTAGAAGCCGCTCTCGAGATTTTTTAGAGCACCGGGTTCGTCGCAGCTCGCCGAAAGTATCGGTAGTCCCCCCCGAACTGGATCAGCGAATTCCAGCAAGCCCGCGCTTCCCATCAGATAAGGATAGTAAGAATGGCTACGAAACTATATGTAGGAAACCTCTCGTTCCGTACTACGAGCGAGGAACTCCGCGAAGCTTTCGCGGCAGTTGGCACAGTGGAATCAGCTTCGGTGATTGAAGATCGAGAAACTGGACGATCACGCGGCTTTGCTTTTGTGGAAATGGCAACCCCTGAAGAGGCAACAGCAGCTATCGAGGCGTTTAACGGCAAGGACTTTGGCGGCCGCAATTTGACCGTCAATGAAGCCAAGCCGAGAACCGATCGTGGCGGCGGTGGCGGCCGTGGCGGTTACGGCGGTGGACGTGGCGGTGGTGGTGGTCGTGGTGGTTACGGTGGTGGACGTGACCGCGACAACGATCGTTACGAACGCGAACCGCGTTGGTAATTTTCCCTCAGGGGCGGCACTCAGTGACCGCCCCTTTTTAAGTTTTATCTTCTTGCTTCCGGTTTGAGTTTTAGAGTTAACCTTTCAGTCCCGCGCATAACCTCAATCGCATACTCTTCGTTAGCCTTCATCTCACCCAGCGCGGCCGTGTAGTCATAAACATTCTTGATCTCGCGCGTGCCGATCCTGACGATCTTGTCTCCGGCTTTTATTCCGGCCTTTGCGGCGGGTGAATCATCGCGGACGCCGTCGATTAAGAGGCCGTCGTTGCTGTCGGCGTAGTTGGGAATCGTGCCGAGGTAGACGCGGAAGCCGCCCGTGCGTGGCGCGGCGTCGGACTTGGCCGTGGTGTAAGTCAAACGCTTGTCGGCCGCGTCGAGTTGATTGACGATGCGTGCGACCATTTTCAGGATGAGGACTTGATCGTCGTAGTTGATCTTCTCAAACGTGTCTGACGGTTTGTGATAGTCGTTGTGCGTGCCGGTCCAGAAGAAGAGCACCGGGATCTGTTTGGCGTAGAACGACGAATGATCGCTTGGGCCGAAGCCGTCTTCGTTCAACGTGAGTTGAAACGCCTTCTCGGTATCGGCGGCCATGATGTCGCGCCACTCTTTCGCTGTGCCGACACCGCCGACTACCAGGCGGCGATCTTTCATACGGCCGATCATGTCCATGTTGATCATCGCGACCGTGTTCGCGAGTGGGAGCAACGGATGATTGACGTAGTAGTTTGAACCGAGCAGTCCTTCTTCTTCACCACCGAAGCCCATGAAGACGATCGTGCGCTTGGGTTTTGGATTTTGCGTGGTGAAAAGACGTGCGAGCTCGAGCACACCGGCGGTGCCGGAAGCGTTGTCGTCGGCGCCGTAATGAATGTCGCCGGAAGTGGGCGCGAGACTGCCGCTGCCCTCGCCGCCGCGTCCGAGATGATCGTAGTGCGCGCCGATGATGATGACTTCTTTCTTGAGCAGCGGATCGGAGCCTTCGAGCATGCCGATGACGTTGTAAGCGGGAACTTCTTTGCGAACGAGGTCGGTCGTCAGATTGATTTCGCCGGTTAAGGCGCGGGTGGCCGCCGACGGTTCGAGTTTTGAAAGCGAAAAGCCTGAAAGCGCTAGCAGGCGATCCGCGGCGTGACGCGACACGATGATTACCGGAAGTCCTGCGTCGCCGGACATGTTGTCGTAAGCAAGTCTGGTTAAGCGATCGTCTTTGAAGTTCGCTTCGCGCGCTATGACGATCAGGGCCTTAGCGCCGGCGTTTTTGGCGGCCACGGCTTTCCAGCGCACGCCTTCGAATCTGATAAAACGGCCGTGCGGATTTGCGCCGTCCGGCGTGCCTTGCAAGGCGATCGCGATCTTGCCGGTGGCGTTCGCGGTGGCGTAGTCGTTGTGGTTCAGTTCCGAGGCCGTGATTCCGTAGCCCACAAAGACGAGCCCGCCGCTGACTCTCGCTGAAGATGAAAAGCCGAGTGGTAACCAGTCAACACTCGGTTCCAGCTTGTCCGTGCCGAAGGTCAGGGTGTTTGTTTTTCCGAGCGTTACGGCTGCGACGTAGGGAAACTTCTGCCGGTAACCCGTTGAAAGCGGTTTCAGCTTTAGACGAGAGAACTCCTTCGCCATGTAACGGGCAGCTTCAGTGGCGCCTTTGGTGCCGGTGCGGCGTCCTTCGAGCGTGTCGGAAGCGAGATACTTAACGTCCTTTTGAATGCGATCCGGCTGTTGGGCCGCAACGCTCAATGCCACGGCCAAAAGGAGGGGAATAAGTGAAAGTCTTTTTTTCATGGCGCTTACTTTTCAATCCAATCGGCGATAAAGACGTTCGTTTCACCGGTTATTTTCGCGTTGCGGTTAGATGCAAAGACGATCTTCTTGCCGTCAGGCGAAAACATCGGAAATCCGTCAAATGCGTCGCTGAATGTAATCCGCTCTAACCCGCTCCCGTCAACATTGATGGTGTACAAATCGAAGTTGCGCCCGCGCGGATCGTCCATGTTTGACGAGAAGATGATGCGTTTGCCGTCCGGGAAAAAGTACGGGCCAAAGTTGGCTTTGCCGTTGCTCGTAACCTGCCGCTTGTTCGAACCATCCGCGTTCATCACCCAGATCTCGAGCGCGTTTGGACGAATCAGGTTCTGTTTCAACAAACTGACGTAGTCGGCTTTCTGTTCTTCCGTTTTCGGATGATGCGCACGATAGACGATCTGCTTGCCGTCGTACGACCAGAATGGTCCACCGTCGTAACCGAGCTCGTTCGTCAGCCGCTTCACGTTCTTTCCGTCGGCATCCATCGAGTAGATATCGAGGTCGCCGTCGCGCATCGACGTGAAGACGAGTTTCTTGCCATCGAGAGTGATCGTGGTTTCCGCGTCGTAGCCGGGCGTGGTGGTCAGTTGCTTGATATCGCTGCCGTCTGGTTTGGCGGTGAAGATGTCGAAGCTCGGATAAATGGCCCAAACGTAGCCGCGAGAGAAGTCGGGTTTTGGCGGGCACTGTTTGTCGCCGAGATGTGTTGACGAATAAAGCACGCGCTTCTGTCCCGGATAGAAATAGGAGCACGTCGTGCGGCCTTCGCCGTTCGAGATCATCTTCACGTTAGAACCGTCGACGTTCATCGTGTAGATCTGATCGCAGCCGCGGCCGTCGCGCGTCGACTGAAAGATCAGTTGTTTGCCGTCAGCGGAAAAGTAAGCCTCGGCGTTTTCGCCGCCGAAGGTTAGCTGTTTCACATTCCGGAGATGCTTCTCGTTTGGCAGCCGCAGAGAGTCATCGCGCTTCGGAACGTGCGCCAAGGTCGCCGAGACGATCAGCGTTGTGAGTAGAAGTAGTAGGGTTTTCACGAGTTTTTTTACGAACTATCAAGATAATCAGCGAGCTAATACCAATGACGATACTGATCAGCTGCGACGTCGAAAGGCCTGTCAGAGTCGTCAGGCCAAAAACGTCACCACGCGGATCGTCACGAACAAATTCGATCGCAAAACGAATCACCGAATAGAGCAGCGCGTAGATGAGCACGACCTGTCCGTCGAAGCGTTTGCGTTTGTGCAGCCAGAGCAGAAAGAAAAACACCAGCAGCATCGCAAACGATTCGTAAAGCTGTGTCGGATGCAGATGCGCCTCGGTGGGCACGCCGGTGATTTCGTGGCCCAACTCGGTAAACTTCACGCCCCACGGAAGATCGGTCGGCTTGCCCCAGCAACAACCCGCGGCGAAGCAGCCCTGGCGTCCGAAGAAGTTGCCGATCGCGATTCCCGGCGCGCACGCGTCCGCGGTTTTCCACCACGGCAGCTTGTAGTGCTTCATCAACAAATAACCGGCGACGACCGCGCCGAGCAGACCGCCGTAAAAGACACCACCAGAGCGCAGGAAGTCGAGCGAGATGAGTTGCCACGGATCGGAGCGGTATTCCGGTTCGGTAAACAGCATCAGGAACTTCGAACCGACGAGTCCCGCCAACAACATCCACAAGCACAGATCGTAAACGCGCTCTTTCGGCAAGCCGTCGCGCTGCGCCAGTTTCGCCGTGATGAGGATGGCGGAAAGAAACGCGAGCGCAAGAAATACGCCGTACGTGTTGATGGGGAAATTACCGATTCGAAACAGTTCCGGGTACATCTTGTATTTTCGATCTGTGGCTGAAAATCATATCCCAGGCGAGCAGAAGCGCGCCGATGGTGATACTCGCGTCCGCGATGTTAAAAGTCGGCCAATGATAATTGCCGGCGTGCAGCACGATAAAGTCCACAACATATCCGAGGCGCACGCGGTCGGTTAAGTTGCCGACGATGCCGGCGAGCAGGAGTGCGCAAGCTCCGAGCACGCGGTCATCATTTCGGGGAGTGCGTAGGAAATAGTAAAAGACGGCGATCGTGGCTGCAACCGCGAGCACGACGAAGAACCAGCGGCCGAACGAGCCGCTGTCCTGGAGTTGGCCGAAAGCGATGCCGGGGTTTTCCGTGTAGAAAAACTTCACGAAGTTTGGGATCAGGACGCGCTCATCGCCGAAACGCAGCGCCTTCACCGCCCAGGCTTTCGAGGCCTGGTCGGCGAAGTAAATTCCAAGCGCAGCGAGCAGGTAGCCCGCGCGCCACCCAAACCGCTCGCGAAATTGTTGCGATAAGTTGCTACGCCTGCTGTCCATGCTCGATCTCTTCAAGTGCCGCGGCGCAGCGTTCGCAAACAGTTGGATATCGTTCAAACTCTCCAACACGCGTTGAGTAGTTCCAGCAGCGCTCGCATTTTTCACCTTTGGCTCGTTCTATCTGTATTTCGATCCCCTCCGCTTGTGACGCGGTCAGCCCGACCTGCGAAACAATGAACACGTACCGCAATTGATCTTCGTAGTTCTTGAGCAACTCGTACGTTGACCCACCCGCGCGGATCACGACCGCGGCCTCGAGCGAACTGCCGATGACCTTGTTCGTGCGCGCCTTTTCGAGTTCGCCCAAAACTTGTTCACGAACCGCAAACAGCCTATTCCAGCGCGGGATTAAATCCGCATCGTAGCGCTCGGGCTCGGGAAAAACTGCGAGGTGCACTGACACCGGAGCGTCAGCGTTGGATCCGCGCGGAATGTGTTCCCAAACCTCATCGGCGGTGAATGCCAAAATCGGCGCGAGTATGCGCGCGAGCGCGTCAGCGATCTGGTAGAGCGCCGTTTGCGCGGAACGGCGCGCGTGACTCTTCGGCGCGTACGTGTAGAGACGATCCTTGATGATGTCGAAATAGCGCGCCGACAGCGTGACCGTCGCGAAGTTCGTCACCGTCTGCATGACGGAGTGAAACTCGTAAGCGTCGTATTCCTGCCTAACCTCCGCGATCATCGCCGCGAGCTCGGCCAACGCCCAGCGATCGATCTCTTCCATCTCCTCAACCGGCACAGTGTCACGCGACGGATCGAAACCGTGCAGATTGCCGAGCGCGAACCGCGCGGTGTTGCGCAGTTTGCGATAACCATCCATCACGCGTTGCAGGATCTCGTCCGACGCGCGCATGTCGTCGAAATAGTTCGACGACGCACACCACAAACGAATGATCTCCGCGCCCGACTGCTTGATCACCTTTTCAGGCTCAACCGCGTTGCCGGCAGACTTGTGCATCGCGCGCCCTTGCGCGTCGAGCGTCCAGCCATGCGTGATCACGGTCTCGTACGGCGCGCGATCGTGAGCCGCCACGCCCACCATCAATGACGAGTTAAACCAGCCGCGAAACTGATCGCCGCCTTCGATATAAACATCCGCGGGCCAGCGCAACTCTTCACGACGTGGATTCTCGAGCACGGCGATCGACGACGTTCCACTGTCGAACCACACGTCGAGAATGTCAGTCTCCTTGGTCCATTCGGTCGCGCCGCAGCCTTTGCACGTGTAACCCGGCGGCAGTAGTTCTTCCGCCGGTCGCGTGTACCACGCATCGCCCGACTCGCGTTCGAAGATGTCGGCGACGTGGTTGATCACCGTCGCGTCTGCCACCTCCGCGTTGCACTTCGCGCAATAGAAAACGGGAATCGAAACACCCCAGACGCGCTGTCGCGAGACGCACCAGTCCGGACGCCCTTTGAGCATGTTGCGCATCCGATCGCGGCCCCACGCCGGAATCCACTTGACCCGATCTTCCGTCTCGCCGATGCTGCCGGCTCGCAGTGATCTCGTCTCCCCCGCAGCCTGGTCCATCGCGATGAACCACTGCGGCGTCGCGCGAAAGATCACCGGATTCTTGCACCGCCAGCAGTGCGGATAACGGTGGTCGTACTTCTCGCTAAACAGCAGCACGCCTCGCTCGCGCATGAACTCGACGATCTTATCGTTCGCCTCAAACACACGTAGTCCGGCGAAGTGCTCGACCTCGGGCGTGAAACGGCCTGCATTATCGACCGGGCAATAGATCTCCAACCCGTAACGTTTGCCGATTACAAAGTCGTCGTGACCGTGACCGGGCGCCGTGTGAACAGCTCCGGTTCCGGCTTTGCTGTCAGACGCTTTCTTTTGCGCTTCGCTGACGTCGAGCTCGGTTTCCGCGTCGGCTTCGCCGCCGAGCGTGACGTGCTCGCCGACCATTAACAGCGAAGGGCGGTCGATCCACGGATGCCCCGCTTCGAGCCGATCGAGTTTTGCACCCGGAAAACGCGCGAGGACCTTCGGCGGCAAATGTTCGCCGTTCGCGTTCTGCTCGGCGAGTTCACATTTCTTTGCGACCGCTTCGACAAGCTCGCTCGCCACGATGTAAACCTCGTCGCCGTGCTCGAACGCCGAGTACTCAAAATCAGGATGGACCGCGATGCCGAGGTTGGCCGGCAACGTCCATGGCGTAGTGGTCCAGATCAGCACGAAAACCTTGCGGCCCGCGAGAGCCGGATCGATCGACGCCGGATCGCTGCGCAACGGAAACTTCACGTAAACCGACGGGCTGGTGTGCTGGTGATACTCGACCTCGGCTTCAGCCAGCGCCGTTTGGTCCACGATGCACCAGTAAACCGGACGCGCGCCTTTGTAGACGTATCCACGTTCGACGAAGCGCCCAAACATCCGCGCGGTCTCGGCTTCGTAGTGGTTCGACATCGTCAGGTAAGGATCGTCCCACTCGCCGAGTATGCCGAGACGTTTGAAGTCCCGGGTTTGGTTCTTCAGCGCGTTCTGCGCGTGCTCGCGGCAGGCGCGGCGAAAACTCTCGACACTCAGGTCGTTCTTCTTCTTGCCTTTTTTCGCCAGCGCGCGCTCGACGTGTTGTTCGATCGGCAGTCCGTGACAGTCGTAACCCGGCACGTACGGCGCGTCGTAGCCCATCATGCTGCGCGACTTGACGATAAAGTCTTTGAGAATCTTGTTCATCGCCGTGCCAAGGTGGATATCGGCGTTGGCGTACGGTGGACCATCGTGCAGGATGAACTTATCTCGTCCGGCGCGGGCCTCGCGGATCAGTCGATAAAGATCGAGTTCGGCCCATTTCTGCAAACGAGCGGGTTCGCTTTGCGTCAGGTTGGCCTTTTGCGAGAAGCCAGTCTGCGGCAAGTTAACGGTCTTTTTGAGATCGAGCGGCGTTTCTGTGGACATAAGCGTAAGTGGTAGATACTAACAGAGCGTTTCTTGGAATTCGACTAGCCATCCGGCTTTAATCCCAGCTCCCGCTTTCGTACGCAAAAGGCGGCGGAGATTAAGGGCGGATAACTAAAAACCCGAGCCATCGAGGATGCGATGGTTCGGGTTCTTGCGAGCCGGTTTGCGTGCCTGCCTAACCGATAAACATCTCATCCTCTCCGTACGTCTGATTAATGGGCTTCGGCACTGGCGCAACGAGAACCTCGAGGCCGCGGCGGAAGCCCGCCATAATCGCGGCCATCTCGCGCGCGGGCTCTATGACTTTCGTCTGAATGAAATCGGTCGTTTGCGCCACTTGCAGGTGCGTGCGGTCGATCGTTCTGCTAACCAGTTCGACCTTGTCGCGCGCCTCGACAGCCGTGTCGCTCACGAGCGCCTTCAGTTCAGCCACCTCGCCCTTGATGATTGCGAGCGACTCCGAGAAATGCATCGTAGCAGTCGACAAGTGACCCGAGACAGCGTTGAACTGCTCGGCGATCAGCTTGCCTTGCACGGCAATCTCTTTCCCTTGTTCGCTCATGAGGGTAACGCGCTCGATGAGCGGCTCCATCTTCTCTTCAAGGCGTCCAACGGACTTCACAGCGCGGCTAACGAAGACCGCGATCGCCACCATGGCGATCGCGATCACGATAAACGAAGCGGCAATGACGACCATGATCCAGAACATCGGATCGTTGGCGCTCATCTGTAAAGCAAGGCTAGACATTTTCGATTTTCGATTTTCGATTGCCGATTTGGAGGTTCAACTCTGACGCCGACTTTTAAATCGAAAATCGGCAATCGACAACCGAAAATCTCCTAGTTGGTCTTTTCTCCGTAATTCGGAGCGGCTTCGATGCGGCCGGACATTTCAGTCTTCCGCTTCTCTTCCTGGTAAGCCTTCTTGCCGGCGTCGATCGCCGCGGCTACGGTTCCGGTTTGACGGGCCGCTGCTTCGCGTGCGGTTTGGGCCACTTCGCCAACCCGTTCAGCCGCCTGCGAATAGAGTTCACCGGCACGGGTGCGTGTCGCTTCGTAGTACTCGCCGGCGCGGTCGCCCAACTGTTGGGCCGCTTCGCGTGAACGATCGATGCCTTTGCGGGTCGCGTCGGCGATATCGCCGCGCAGTTCCTGGCCCGACTTGGGCGCGAACAGCAGGGCGAGAATGGCGCCAATGCCACCGCCGATGAGCAGATATGTTAAGCGTGTAGAGATGCTGTCACCGCTATCTCTCCGATATTCGTCGTATCCCATACGATGGGTCCTTTCTTCTAAGCGAAGCCCTATTACTTCGCTGGTTTCCTCAAAATGCGAGGCGTTGGACTATAGCACAAATTATCCTCCAACTGCCTATTGCTCTGGGCCGTGTCCGGAACCGCCATTGTACTGCTCCAGCTTCCGGTAAAGCGTTTTGCGGCCAATACCTAAAGCCCGGGCGGCGTGGGATTTATCACCGGCTGTGTAGTCGAGCGTGGCTTCAATTGCCTGACGTTCAATCTCCTCCATTGACGATGGGACCGTGACTTCAAACGTCGTCGTGCGTCCCTCGCTCGCGGCCTTCGCGCGTTCGACCTTGACGCGGTCGCGTTCGCGTAACGCGATCTTGCCGATTGCTTCCGGCAAGTCTTCCAACTCGATCTGCCGGCCGGAAGCGATGATCACCGCGCGTTCGATCGCGTTTTCGAGCTCGCGAACATTGCCCGGCCACTCGTAAGTGATCAACGCCTGTAGCGCATCTTTCGAGATTCCCGGAATGTAGCGGCCGGTTTTCTGTTTGTAGTGCTCGAGGAAATGAATCACGAGCGGATGAATGTCTTCCGGGCGCTCGCGCAACGGCGGGAGCGTGATCGGAAATACAGACAAACGGTAAAAAAGATCTTGTCGGAAGCTGCCTAATTCGACAGCGCGCTTGAGATCGACGTTTGAAGCCGCAACCACGCGCACGTCAGTCTTGATCACCTCATTGCCGCCGACGCGCGTGAACTCTCCATCTTGCAACACGCGCAGCAAACGCACCTGCGCCGACAAGCTCATCTCGCCGACTTCATCAAGAAACAACGTCCCGCCATTCGCTTCTTCAAAACGTCCTCGACGCAACGCGCGCGCATCCGTAAACGCGCCCTTCTCGTGTCCAAACAATTCCGACTCGAGCAACGTTTCGGGAATCGCGCCGCAGTTCAATTTCACATACGGCTGATCTTCGCGGCCGGAGTTGAAATGAATCAGGTTCGCAAGCAGCTCTTTGCCGGTGCCGGATTCGCCTTCGATCAACACCGTGGTTTGCGTGTCGGCAACACTCTTGGCGAGCTCGATCGCGCGGCGAATCGCGGGCGTCTGCCCGATGATGCGCTCTTCGCCGTAACGTTCGTGAAGCGCGCTGCGGAGGTGCATGATCTCGGCCGACAACTGGTCACGTTCGAGCGCCGTTCCGATCTGGTCGGCGATGCCTTCAACTAACGCGACTTCGTGATCGTCAAAACGTTCGCGAGCTTCACTCCAAACCAAACCCAGCAAACCAAACGTGTGCCCGCCAACCCGAACCGGCGCGACGAGCGCTGCACGCCCACCGAGCACGGAATTGAACAGAAGCCGAACCGGAAACGGCAGATCGGTTTCGAGTAAGCGCAGCGTTTTTCCCTGCGCCAGCACTTCGACCATCGCCGGGAACGCCGTCACATCGAGCGACTTGCCGTGGCTGTCGAATAAGCCTTGAACAGAATCTGTAGTAGCGTGCGGCGCGGCTTTGAAAGCCGCCAGGCTGATGCGGCTTCCCGCCGGATCGAGCACGCCCAACGCCGAATAGTCCGCGCCAACGAGCGCGATCGCGCGTTCCAAAACCAGCGACGAGACTTCGCGAAAGTCCGAACGCGCATTCAACGCATTCGCGATCGACAACAACGCTCGCTTCGTTTCGGCTTCGCGTTCCTTGTCGCTGTAGAGACGCGTGTACTGATAACCGATCGCGATCTGCCCGGCGATCGATTGCAGAAACGAAACTTCATCGTCGAGCCATTCGCGCGGTGTGCTCGTCGTGTGCAAACCAACCAGTCCGAGAACGTCGTCGCCGAGGATGATCGGCACGACGAGCAACGAACGCGTGCCCAAACTCTCCGCGAGAAATCGCACGCGCTGATTGTTTCCCACCGCCGCGATGTCGTCGAAACGAATCGGACGTCGAATATCGACGTGCTCAGAAAGTTGTTTGAGATCGAGCGGAATCACTGTCCCCAAACTCGAAGGCACGTCGTTCGAAATGCGCCATTCGTGGCTGATGCGCAGTTCGCCTGCCGACTTCAACTGAATCACGTCGCAGCGATCGACGTTCATCATGCGGCCGAGTTCGGAAACGATGACTGTCAGGAAGCGGTCGAGATTGATAGCGTGGGGGAGAACCATCGCGAGGCGGTTGATAATTCCCTCGCGCGCCTCGTGCATTCTGATCTTGCGTTCTAACGAAAGCGATTGAGCGGTTTCAGACATTCTTCGCCGCAAGAATAGACGAATGCGCCCAGGAGTTGCAAAGCAGCGGCCTTTTTTCCGTATAATCCGAGCATGCCGATTTACGAATACGAATGTCGCAAATGCAAAGCTCACACGGAAGCTTTTCAGAAAGTGACTGACAAGCCGCTGACGAAGTGCTCGAAATGCGGTGGCCGGCTCGAGAAACGCATCTCAGCCCCGGCTATCCAGTTCAAGGGGTCGGGTTGGTACGTGACTGACTACGCCGGAAAGGCAACGAAAGACAGTAAGTCCGAATCCGAGACAAAGACCGAAAAGTCCGAAAAGAGCGACAAGAAGACTACAAAAGAGAGTTCTCCCGCGAAGAAGAACGAGAAGCCTTCCGCTACGAAAGCCTCGAGCAGCGACTGAACGGTTCAGTAGTTCGAACAAATGCGTTCGCCAGGTACTCACATCACCTTCACGGCCGTAGTGCTAATTGCGCTGATAGCCGTGTCGTTCATGATCCAATCGGGCGTAGCCCGATCGGCCATGGCCCAGTCGGGCAACCGCCCGCACGCAAATGCCTCGGGCGGCGTGCAGGTCGGCGTTGTCGCGCGACGCGATGACAACCGCACCACGCCAGTCACGAGTAAAGAAGTTTCTGTCTACGACAACGGCGTCGAACAGTCGATTCGAAACTTCACGCCCGATCCTTCGCCGGCGCGCATCGTGCTGTTGGTCGATAATTCGCTCTCCATTCGTGCGGACGTGGAAAAGCTCGAACAAGCGGCGCGCGAGTTTGCTTACGAGATTTACGAAGGCGACAAGCTGCTGATCGTGGGTTACGACGAACAGGCGGAGATCGTGTCTGACTGGACCGATGATGCGAAAGCGATCGAAGCGTCGTTGAAGCTGTTCAGAAAGAAAGGGCAGCCACATCTTTTCGACGCGATGCGCGCGGTTGTTGATGAAGCGCTGCGGCCGTTGCAGTCGCAGAAGCGAATTATCGTGGTGATAAGTGATGGACTCGACCGCGGCAGCAAAGCGACGTTTGAGCAGACGCTCGCCGAGTTGCAGTCGGAAAACGTTATGGTTTACGCGGTGCAGGCCGTTGACCGAACGCGCGGCGCGATCCGGCGCGATGTGCCGAAACCACGAGTCGTGATCGATAAGCTCGCGGAAGGAACCGGCGGACAGATCTTTTCAATCGACGAACCGGGCGTGGCGGCGAAGACGATTTGCGACGAGCTCAGAAAGAACCGCTACACGCTTTCTTACGTTCCTTCGAACGCGCCTTTCGGAACGCCTCGTGCGCTGCTTGTGGTTGGGAATCAGGGAATCACAGTGCGGGCGAAGTCGATGCAGCAGCCGAACTAATATTCACCAGTCAGCTTTTCTTCCGCGAGTACAAGTAAAAAAGTCCCGCCATGATTAATATGACGAGCGCTTCCATGAAGATGAAGAAACGTGGAACGAACGTGCCGTCGTCAAGAAACGAGTCAGAGTAAGCTACGTAAGTTCCGACTATCAGGCCGCCGATAATCCAAATTAGTTGCCTTTTGCGATCCCACACCAGCGTTACTTCTCTTTCAACAAGCCCGACAGCCAGTGCATGAGGTTCAGCGCGTATTGCCTGTTGTCGTTGCCGGGGACGTTCATGCCCATCTTCTGTTTGTTTTGTCCGGAGATTTGGGCGGAAAGCATTGCGGCCTCGCCCTGGACCACCACGCGTCCTTTGCCGAACTTGAGCGCGATGGCTTGAGCGCGTCCGGCTGCGGAGACTGATGAGTCGGCTTCGCGGTTCGGCGTGTCTTTCGCTGTGTCGGAGAGTTTGAGGATGGCGATGCTGTCTTCGGGTCCTTTTAACGATTGGCCGGTGAAGCTCTGTACGGTGTTGAGGCGTTCGTTTTGATCGCGTCCTTCGGTGATCGGGTGCGTTGCGAGCAGTTTGTTTTCGCGCGAGAAGATCAGGAGTGAGGGGCTGTTTGTGGCCGAGTTTGCCGGGTCGTATGTGAAGCCTTTGCTCATGTCGACGCCGAAGCGATTGCCGAGTGCCGCGGCAGCGCCGCCAAACGGCGCGTGATCCGCGATGAGCAACAGAGCGCCGCCGGATCTCACCCAGTCGTGCACGGCCTGAGTTTCTTCTTCCGTGAATGCGGATCCATCGGCGCCGTTGTCGTCCATCTCTTCCGCGCCGAGCGCGTTTGCGATCACGAGCACCTTGAAACCGCTCAACGTGCTTTTGGTGAACGGCTGTCGATTGCGAATGACGCGGTAGCCGTCGTTCATCAGGAGATCGACAAATGGTTTGTAACGGCCTTCGGTCGTGTGGAAGTTGTGATGCGCTTCGTCGAAGAGCACGCGTGGCCCGTCTTTTTTGTACGCCGGGTTTTCGACGGTCACATTAAATTCCGGGTCTGCGAGTTGTTGAGCAAAAACGGAAAGGGATAAGACGAGAAGAAGAACAAGAGTAGTCGCGACGTGCTTCATCGGGATTTTACAAGCGGGACTTTAGTTTCGATAAGCGATCGGCTGCGGCGTGCAGCGTTTCGTCTTTCTTGCAGAAACAGAACCGAACCTGCTGTTGGCCCAGTGACGGTTGGCTGTAAAAGCTCGAACCGGGCACGCAGGCGACGCCGACCTCGCGGATCAGGTG
>DASUPR010000346.1:0-6551 GCA_036281015.1 Pyrinomonadaceae bacterium | reverse complement strand
CTTCGTAGGCAGGGTATGAAGTACCACCGACTTTGTCGGTGGGATTCTCCGGTTCAGCTGGAGAGTAGGTAGGCAGGATATGAAGGACCACCGACTTTGTCGGTGGGATTCTCGGTTGGACCTCGGGAGTAGATAGGCAGGGTATGAAGGACCACCGACTTTGTCGGTGGGATTCTCGGGTTCAGCTTGAGAGTATATAGGCAGGATATGAAGTACCACCGACTTTGTCGGTGGGATTCTCGGGTTCGGCTGGAGAGTAGGTAGGCAGGGTATGAAGTACCACCGACTTTGTCGGTGGGATTCTCGGGTTCGACCTCGGGAGTAGATAGGCAGGGTATGAAGGACCACCGACCTTGTCGGTGGGATTCTCGGTTGGACCTCGGGAGTAGATGGGCAGGGTATGAAGGACCACCGACTTTGTCGGTGGGATTCTCGGTTGGACCTCGAGAGTATATAGGCAGGATATGAAGTACCACCGACTTTGGTCGGTGGGATTCTGTGGTTCAGCCTATATGGTGGTAGGTGGGAAGTGAAAGTACCACCGACCTTAGTCGGTGGGTTTCTGAGACTCAACCTACATGGTGGTAGGTGGGAAGTGAAAGTACCACCGACTTTGGTCGGTGGGTTTCTGAGAGTCAACCTGGAAAGAGTCGGGGATGGCAGAAGAGCCGGTAAAAGAAACAACACAAATTGAAAGTTTTGAAGCTGCCGCGCCGTCACCGTTGGTGGCGGCGTTGCAGCGTGAGCATCCGGAGTGGGTCGCGGAGGTTATTACTGCGTTCGGCGAGATCACGATCGTCGTTCCACGCGAACACATCGCGGCCGCGTGCTCGTTTTTGAAAACCTGGCCGGAAAGCCGGTTTGATTTTCTTTCCGACATCTGTGGCGCGGATCGCGGCGTTGAAGAAGATCCGCGTTTCGAAGTCAATTACCATCTCTTCTCGACGACAAAACATCATCGCCTGCGTTTGAAGGTCGTGCTGAGTGAAGAAGACACGCACGTGCCGACCGTAACCGGCGTGTGGCGCACAGCGAATTGGCACGAACGCGAGACGTTTGATCTGTTTGGCGTCATCTTCGACGGCCATCCCGATCTGCGCCGCATCCTGCTGCCGGAAGATTGGCAGGGACACGCGTTGCGCAAGGATTTTCCGTTGCGAGGCTACGAGCCGTACACTCTGAAATAATGTTATGAGTTCCGTCGTTAATTTACCGCCGCAATTCGAAGTCGTCGATCGTCCGCTCGACACGCAGATGACGATCTCGATGGGACCACAACACCCGTCAACGCACGGTGTGTTGCGTCTCGAGCTCGTGCTCGACGGCGAGATGGTGGTCAAGGCGACACCCGACATCGGCTATCTCCACACCGGCATGGAGAAGCTGTTTGAGTACAAGAAGTATCAGCAGGGCATCGTCATCACCGACCGGATGGACTATCTCAATCCGCTCGGCAACAACCTCGCCTACTGCATGGCCGCGGAAAAACTGCTGGGCCTCGAGATTCCCGAACGCGCGCAGACGATCCGCGTGTTGATGTGTGAGTTGCAGCGCATCGGTTCGCATCTCGTGTGGCTCGGCACGCACGCGCTCGACATCGGCGCGATGACGGTCTTCTTTTACTGTTTCCGCGAACGCGAAAAGATCCTGAACCTGATCGAAGCCGCTTCAGGTGGTCGACTGACGCCGTCCTATTTCCGCATCGGCGGCTTGATGATGGATCTTCCTGCCGGTTTCGAGCGTCGTTGCAAACAGTTTCTCGACGCCTTCCTCAGCGCGGTCGACGAGTTTCACACGCTCTTGTCCGGTAACAGAATTTTTCAGAAGCGAACGCAAGGCATCGGACGCATCTCCGCGGAAGACGCGATCGACTGGGGCTTGTCTGGTCCATGTTTGCGCGGCAGCGGCGTGAATCTCGACATTCGCCGTGCGAACCCGTACTGCGGTTACGAAAACTACGATTTTGAAGTGCCGACCGAACCTGACGGCGATGTGTGGGCGCGCTACATGGTGCGCATGCGCGAGATGAAGGAGTCGCACAAGATTGCGACGCAGGCGTTGTCGCGACTGAAACCCGGATCGGTGAAGGCAGATGCGCCAAAGGTTGTGTTGCCGGATCGAGAAGCGATGAAGAGTCACATGGACGCGCTGATTCATCACTTTTTGATCGTTGCGGAAGGATTCGACGTGCCGGCAGGCGAGGTTTATCTCCCGATTGAGGCGTCGAAAGGCGAGTTGGGTGTTTACATGAGGTCGGACGGTGGGCCAAAGCCGAGCCGGGTTCACTTCCGCGGACCGAGTTTTATTAACTTGTCGGCGTTGCCGGTGATGTCGGAGGGTGAAATGGTCGCGGATGTTGTGGCGATCATCGGGTCGTTGGATATCGTGCTCGGAGAGATTGATCGGTGAGTTCTCAACCAACACAGATTACACGGATTGGACCACTCTCGCAGCCTGTTTCGCTGGGCGTCGAGCCGGCGACGTTCTCTCCAGACGTCGAGGCTGAAATCGATAGACACCTGGCGAAGTATCCAGTCGCGCGTTCGGCGATTCTGCCGATGATGTTCATCGTGCAACGCGAGCGTGGCTATCTCGATCCGCCGGGCGTGTTGTATCTCGCGAATCGTCTGAAAGTGCGCGTGACTGACATCTGGGAAGTCGCGACGTTCTACTCGATGATCTACACCAAGCCGGTTGGGAAGTATCACATTCAGGTTTGCAAGACGCTCTCGTGCAAGATCATGGGCGCTGGGAAAGTCACCGAGCACTGCTCGAAGAAGCTCGGCATCAAGGTTGGTGAAACGACACCCGACGGGCGGTTTACGTTATCTGAAGTTGAATGTCTCGGCTCGTGCGGCACGGCGCCAATGTTCCAGATCAATTTCGACTACCACGAGAACCTGACGCCCGAAAAGATCGACCAGGTACTGGACGCTTTACCGTAGAAAATTTTCATGCGTATCGAAGTAATCGGCTGCGAACCACTTCAACTCCGGCGAGTTCATCTCGAAAACTCGCGGTCCATCGACGTCTATCGGGCCAATGGTGGTTACGAAGCCCTGAAGAAAGTCCTCGACGGCATGTCGCCGGACGACGTGATCAACGAAGTGAAGAAGTCTGCGTTGCGCGGGCGTGGCGGCGCGGGTTTCCCGACGGGCATGAAGTGGGGCTTCGTGCCGAAGGATTCACCGAAACCCAAGTACGTCGTCTGCAACGCTGACGAATCCGAACCCGGCACGTTTAAAGATCGCTACCTGATGGAACGCGATCCGCACATGCTGATCGAAGGCATGTTGATCTCGGCATACGCGCTGAACGCGAAAACGAATTACATCTACACGCGCGGCGAGTATCGGTACCTGATCGACATCATGGACGTCGCGCTCGACGAAGCACGTGCAGCGGGACTACTCGGAAACAACATTCTCGGCTCCAACTTCTCCTGCGAGATCTACACGCACACAGGCGCCGGCGCTTACATCTGCGGCGAAGAGACCGCACTGCTGAGCTCGCTCGAAGGACTGCGCGGCCATCCGCGAATGAAGCCGCCCTTCCCTGCCGTCTCCGGTTTATACGCGTGCCCGACAGTCGTCAATAACGTCGAGACGCTGACGGCCGTGCCTGACATCATCAAGATGGGCGGCGAGGCTTATCAAAAACTCGGAACGGAAAAGAGCGGCGGCACGAAGCTGTGGTCCGTCTCCGGCCATGTCAATCAACCCGGCGTTTACGAACTGCCGATGGGTTACGACGACATGGAGAAGTTCATCATGGAAGACTGCGGCGGGATACTCGGCGGCAAGCAATTGAAGGCCGTGATCCCGGGTGGCTCTTCGGTCTACATCATGCGCGCCGATCAGGTCGTCGGCAAAGACGTGCGCATGGATTACGAAGGTTTGGTAGCAGCGGGTTCGAGTGTTGGTTCCGGCGGTTTCATCGTGATGGATGAGACGGTTGACGTGTTTGAGTCAACGAAGAACCTGACCGAGTTTTATAAACATGAATCGTGCGGCTGGTGTACGCCGTGCCGCGAAGGCACTGACTGGCTGGTGAAAGTTTTCAAACGGATCGATCAAGGCGGCGGGCGTCCGGAAGACGCGCAACTGATGCTCGATCTTTGCGACAACATCGAGGGCAAATCGTTTTGCCCGCTGGGCGACGCGGCGTCGTGGCCCATCCAGTCGGCGATCAAAAGGTTTCCAGAGGATTTCCTCCGCAGATTAACGAGAAATGGCGACTGAGTTAGCTAAAGTCACGATCAACGGGAAGTTGTTTGAAGTCCCGAAGGGCGCACGTCTGATCGACGTCTGCCGCGAGAAGGGTTTCGACATCCCATCGTTCTGTTATTACGCAGACCTCGCGTTGCAGGCGTCGTGTCGCATGTGCCTCGTGCGCATCGAGAAGATGCCGAAGTTGCAAACGTCCTGCACGATCACCGTCACCGACGGCATGGTCGTCACCACGCAAAGCGAAGAGATCGAAAAGGCGCAACGCGGGATGAACGAGTTTCTGCTCGCGAATCACCCGCTCGATTGTCCCGTGTGCGATCGCGGCGGCGAGTGTGAGTTGCAGGAGATGACGTTTGACTGGGGCGGTCTCGAAGAGCGCTTCACCGAAGAAAAGAACTACTACGCCGAGCGCTATCTCTCGCCGATGGTGGCGAACGATCCGCAACGCTGCATTCTCTGCAAACGCTGCACGCGCGTTTGTGATGAGTGGATGGGCGAAGAGGCGATCGAAGCCGGCGGGCGCGGCGCGCACACGGTAATCGGCACGTATCTCGGTTGGCTTGATTGTTCGCAGTGCGGTAACTGCATCGAGGTTTGTCCGACGGGAACATTGCTCGACGGCACCTACCGCCACCAGACACGCCCGTGGGAGCTCGCGCAAACAATCTCAACGTGTAATTTCTGTTCCGACGGCTGCCAGATGTCTCTCGGTTCGCGCAGCGGTGAAGTGCGCCGCGTGGTGGCGCGCGATCGTTACGTGAACGGAATCAACGGCGAGTTTCTTTGTGTGAAGGGACGCTTTGGACATCCGTTCGTCAATCACGAAGATCGCATTCGCACGCCGATGATCCGCTACAAAAAAGGCGGCAAGCTGATTCCCGCGACGTGGGATGAAGCGATCCGGCACGTGGCGACGCGTCTTGATGAGATCGCAGACAAGCATGGGCGGGATTCGATTGGCGTGGTCGGCAGTCCGCGTCTGACGAACGAGTCGCTTTACGTGCTGCGCCGGTTTGCGACCGAGTTGGTAGGCACACAGAACTACACCACAACTGATCTGCATAGTTTGCAATCGTTTTTCGAAAACCTCGGCGCGCCGCTCGCGACGCATCGCGACATTCGTTATGCGAAGACGATCGTGTTGCTTGGCGGCGATCCGAGCGAATTGCAGCCGCTGACTGGCAAGCAGATTCGCCAGGCCGTGAGAAACGGCGGCGCGCAACTCGTGCTCGTCAATTCAGTGCCGATTCGTTTGCGCGAACAGGCGGCGTTGTTTCTGCACGTGAATCCGGGAACGGATGAAGCAGTGATTTTGGCGTTGGCCGATTCGGCGAACGACGCGCTTGCGACCGAGAAAGCGGGTGTGGAGGCAGAACTACTTGCGGCTGCGCGCCAGATGATCACTACAACTGAAGGCGACGTGGTCGTAATGTTCGACGCATCGCTCAGTGCTGAAGCGCAGGAAGTTTTGGCGCAACTCGCGACCGTTTTCGGCGCCGAGAATCGCCGCGTGCTGTTGCATCCATTGCCTTTGTTCAATAACAGCGTCGGCGCGCACGACATGGGCATGACGGATCGTCACCTGTCGCCGTACCAGTTGCTCGATATGGCTGGCGACACGATCCGAGCGATGTACGTGGCCGGAAGTTTTCTGCCGGAGCATTTGGAAGGACGCGCTGAGGCGCTGGGTAGACTCGATTTTCTCGTGGTCCAGGAGCTTTTTGAAAACGATACGACCGCGGCGGCTGACGTTGTTCTCCCAGCGGCATCGTACGCGGAACAGGATGGAACGTTTACGAACAACGACGGGCTGGTCCAACGCGTGCGGCAGTCGATCCCACCGCTGCACCAGGCGAAGCCTGACTGGATGATCGTTGCGCAGCTCGCAAAAGAGCTCGGCATGGATTTCGGATACGAGGCGTCCGCGAGCGCCGTCTTCCGCGGCATCGCGGAGCGGGTCCAGGCGTACACCGGCATGCGCTATCCGGTGTTGAAAGACGAAACGAACCCGATCCAGGCCAGGCACAACGTCGTCCAGACCGACGTGAGCGAGGCGGCCGCAACGGTTCGCACCGCCGTCGAAGCACTGCCCGACGAAGGCGAGAAAATATTCGGCACGCCGGACGTCGGACAAGAGTTGTTCAGGATCGGAACCCTGACAGACAAGGTGCCGCAGTTTCACCTGTTGGCAAACGGCAACCCGCGGCCCGAGACGACGGCGATCTCTCCGCTTTACCAGATTGCCGGCGTTAGCCGATAGCAAATGGATACTCAGACCGCTCTGGATATCGCTCTCAAGCTCGTGGCCATCACAGTCGCTTT
>DASUPR010000345.1:0-5574 GCA_036281015.1 Pyrinomonadaceae bacterium | reverse complement strand
GGTTCAGTGTGTCTTCTGCGCGGCGATGAAATCGTCGTCGCAATCCAGGAAGAACGTCTTTCGCGATTCAAACGGCATCGCATTTACGGCTGTGGTCCATCGTTAGCAGTAGCCTACTGTCTCAACTATGCGGGTATCGACCCCTCGGAACTAGACCTTGTTGTGCTGTGCGTCCAGGGCCGTGTTCAGGACGAAAAGCACGACATTTTTCGCGACACGTTCTTGAACGTTCGCGGGAACAACACGCCGGTCCTCACGATTCCTCATCACTACGGACATGCGGTGAGTGTCTTTGCGACTTCCGGTTTCGCAGAGTCGGCGATTCTCATCGTCGACGGCGCGGGTTCACCGGTCACTGATTTTACCGCCGCCGAAAAGAGCATTCTCAACGGTCATTCCACTGACGCGTGGGAGACGATCTCGCTGTATTACGGCTCCGGCACCGATGTGATTCCTCTCGAGAAGCACGTGGTCGATCGCGGCGCGTGGCTCGTGCCGTACGACTCGGAAATGCCCGGTTTTGGCAGCTTGGGTGGAATGTTTTCCGCCGCCGCGCAACAGATCTTCGGCGAATCGAGTGAAGCCGGAAAGGTGATGGGCCTCGCGGCTTTCGGCAAGCCGGAGTTTCCGAGCAGCGATTTTTTCGAGATCGAACGGGGGCGTTTTTGTTTCAAGGAAACGGTGCCGCTGCGTTTTCGTCACGAACGCCGCTGGCCCGATAGCTCGCAGGAATACGAAACACTCGCGGCGTCAGTGCAAGCGGCGCTCGAAACTGCGTTGCTGTATCTGGTCCAACATCTTCGTGATCTCTCCGACAGCAACAGTCTCTGTTACGCCGGTGGAGTCGCTTTGAACAGCGTGGCGAACGAACGGATCATTCGTGAGTCGGGTTATGAAAACGTCTACATCATTCCGGCGGCTGAGGACAGTGGCGCCGCGATTGGGGCGGCTTATTACGGACTCTGGCATCTGACGGGACACAATTCGCGAAGGCGTTTGCCTCACGATGCGCTCGGACGCAGTTACACATCGGCAGATCTCGCGGCCGCACTCCGCAACAGAAACAACGTAAGAACGATTGAGTCCAATGATGTTACCGCCGACGCGGTTGACTTGTTGTGTGACGGCAAAATCATCGGTTGGTTTGACGGCGGCTCCGAACTCGGTCCGCGCGCTTTGGGTCAACGCAGCATCCTCTGCGATCCGCGCCGCCCCGACGGCAAGGAAACACTCAACCGGCGCGTGAAGATGCGCGAACCGTTTCGTCCCTTTGCTCCCGCGGTGACGCTCGCGGAAGCGCCAAACTGGTTTGAATTCGGCGGGACCACACCCGAGAGCCCGTTCATGCTGCGAGTCTGCGAAGTGAACCCAACACGAAAAGACGAAGTACCCGCGATCGTACATGCCGATGGCACCGGCCGGCTGCAAACATTGACGCCGCAAGCAAACGGCCGGTTCTATGAGTTGGTCAAACAGTTTCACGAGCGCACCGGCGTTCCGATGATTCTCAACACCTCGTTCAACCGCATGGGCCAGCCGATCGTCGAAACCCCCACCGACGCGATCGAGTGTTTGCTCAACACGGGTCTTGATTGTTGCGTTTTCGAGGATAGAATTATCTTCAAAACTGGTTAGGGAAGTAAGATGCCGGAGCTGACTGCCTCACAATTCAACTTGTTTCTACTGAGAAACTTTCTCGATGCAAAGACGTGCCACGACCTCATCGAAGAGATGCGCTCGGCTCCGATCACGCAGGCGCCGGTCTATATCGCAGGCTCGGAAGGTGTGATTCACGAAGACGTCCGCAAGACCACGAGTTGGCATCCTTCTGAAGACACCATCACGCAGCTCCAGAACCTTATGTTCGCGCAGAAAGCGGCCCTCGAGGCCCATTTTGGGTTTTCGTTAACAGACTGCGAACGCCCGCAATTCCTGCGCTATCAACCCGGCGACTTCTTTGTGCGTCACCAGGACGGCAACACCGAAACCCTCGAATTCGATCACCTGCGAATCCGCAAAATCTCACTCATCGCGTTTCTGAACAACCACGCAGCCGAGCCGAAAGAAAACTGCTACTCCGGTGGCGCGCTGAGTTTTTACGACAACAAAGACCCCGCTGCTGAATCGTTCCCGCTACTGGGCGAGACGGGCCTGCTCGTGGCTTTTCGGGCCGACACCTATCACGAAGTTTTACCGGTTACTAGCGGTGATCGTTTCACGATCATTAGTTGGTTCAGATAGACCATTATTTTTGTTGACACGAGCGTGAGATCGCATTACGCTGCGCCGGTCCCCTCGTAACTCGAAACCTTCTGCCGCAACGTCTTACCCCCGCGTTGTTGGTCTCACTTAACCTCTTTAACGCTCACGTTCCTTGGGAGAAAATCCATGAATGACGAATACAAGAAGAGCTATCCTGAAATTCAGCCGGAGATCGCGCCGGAAATACGGCCCGAAATAAGGCCCGAGATTCAGCCGGAAATCGCCCCGGAAATAAGACCAGAGATCCAACCGGAGATCGCCCCAGAAATAAAACCAGAAATTCAACCGGAGATCGCTCCCGAAATCCAACCGGAAATCGCTCCGGAGAGGAGACCGATACCGGAAGTGGCGCCGGAAAGAGCACCACGGCCCATCCCGGAAATCGCACCAGATTCTCCGAAGCGCTAACGACCGGTGTCGAGATCAATCTGACCAGGACCAGATCGAAATCTGGCCGAGGTAATCGTCTATGAGCGCAGAGTCAATCAAGCCAGTTGCTCTCGTCAGCATGCCCACGCTCTCAGCGCGGTTTCCTTCGTTTCAGCTCGCGCTGTTGAAGCCCACGCTGGAGCGTGAAGGCATTCCCGTTCAAACCTTCTCGATGTTCATGTACTTCGGAACATACGCCGGTTGGCGCATCACCGAAGCGCTGTCCGACGTGTATCCGTGCATGGTCGGCGAGTGGATTTGGACCAAGGCAGCTTTTGGCGACTTTGCAAACAACGATGATTACTTCGAGCTTTACCGCGGCAATCTCGAGTCGATCTGCAAACAAGCGGGATGCACGGTGGCCGATTTGTCGGAGATACGCGAAAAGAAAGCCCCGGCATTTATTGATTTTTGTGTTAACAGCGTCGACTGGAGCCGTTTTGGCGTGATCGGTTTCTCGGTCGTGTTTCAACAAACGCTCGCCAGCATCGCGCTGGCGCGCGCGTTGAAGGAACGCTACCCCGAGATTCCGATCATGATGGGCGGCGCGACGTTTGAAGACGACATCGCCGAAGAGATCATGAAAGGCTGTCCGCAGGTCGATTTCATTCACTGCGGCGACGCCGACGAAACACTGCCGAAGACGATTCGCCGTTTGTACAGCAAAGAATCGCTCGGAGGTATGCCGGGCGTGATGTGGCGCGGTGGCGATCAGGGGGATGAGATCAAGTACGCCGGACGCGCGCCGAACCTGAGCGACATGAACAAAACTCCGGTGCCCGACTTCGACGAGTATTTTTACGCGCGCAAGGAAGGCGGTTACGGACGTCATGACAGCGCTCGCGAAGTGTTGCTGCCAATCGAAACTGCGCGCGGCTGTTGGTGGGGCGTGAAGAACCACTGCACGTTCTGCGGCCTGAATCGCGCCGGCATGGAATTCAGATCGAAGAGCGTCGAAAACGTAATCGAGCAACTCGATCAACTTGCGCAACGCTACGGCATTCTCGATTTCAACGCCATCGATAACATCATCGAGCCCGAGTACATCAACAAGCTGTTTACGAAACTAGCGGATGCCAACAGTGATCTGCGTCTTCACTATGAAGTGCGGCCCAGCTTGACGCGCGCGCAGCTCAAGCTGATGCGCCAGGGTGGACTGTTTTCCATTCAACCGGGCGTGGAAAGTCTCTCGACGCACATTCTCAAGCTCATGCGCAAACACACGACGGGCATGCGCAACCTTGAGCTGATCAAGTGGTCCACGTACTACGGCATCAACAATCTCTACAACATTCTGCTGCGCTTTCCCGGTGAAACGCTGGAAGATTACCGCGCGCAGTGTGACGTGATTGCGAAGATCCATCACTTTCAGGCGCCGTGGGCCATCGCGAAAGCACGCGCCGATCGCGGTTCGCCGATGTACACCGAGCCGGAGTCGCAGTCAGTCAGCCGTTTGGTTCCGTCGGCTTGTTACGACTACCTGTATCCGAAAGATCGCTTCGATCTGAATCGTGTTTCCTATTACTTCGAACACGAAATGGGCAACACGCTGAAGGACGATGAATACGAAGAGATCTATCACGCGGTCGGCGTGTGGCAGTATCGCTGGCGGCAGCGTCCGAAGCCTTACCTTCGTTATCGAAAAGGATGGGCGTCGATCCTGATCCAGGACGGCCGCAACGGCTCAGCGTCAGTCGCGCACTATGCCGATCGTTACGCGCAGCTTTACGAATACTGCGCCGATGCACGCAGCGCGAAGGAGATTGCCGCGCAGTTCGACGGTGCTCCGTGGGTTGACGAAGCGATTGAAGAGTTTGTCGAACGCAGTTTCATGGTCCACCTGGATAATCGCTATCTCAGCCTTGCGCTCCCCGAGAACGCGTACATTTAGATCCGATGGTGCGCGAACCGCTTTCCGCCACACTCGCCTCGCTTCCCGAGTCGTTTCACTCGGAACGCATTGAACTGCTCGATATGCTGCGCAGCCGCGGCATTCTCCATCGTTCGGAGACGCAACCGATACTTTCGCGCGACGGTTCTTCAGGCCGTTGGATGCTCGATTCGTTGGCCGTCACACTTACTACGCGCGGCGCCGAGTTGGCGGGCAAGTGTCTGTTGCAACTGCTCAAGCGATTCGAGGGGCGTCAGTTGGCGACGTACGGTCTGACTGCCGTTCCGATTCTGCAATCGTGCATTCTTCAGGACGACAGCTATCGCGGTCTGCTCGTCAGAAAAGAACGCAAGGCTCATGGATCGCTCAAGCTGATCGAAGGCGTGATCGATCCGAGCGAACCGGTCGTGCTCATCGATGATTCAGTGAGTTCGGGCATCTCGATGGAAGAAGCGACGGCGCGATTGGAGGAAGCCGGGTTGCGTGTTGAGGGCGGCATTTGCCTCGTGCGTTTTGGCTGGTACGGCGGTTATGCGCGCATGCAGGAACGCGGTTATCACATGGAAGCGGTCTACGATATCTGGGACGACTTCATCTCCGTGATGCCGAACGAAGAGCAGCCGCTGGCGAATCCGTCGAAGTGGTTTCCGAAGTTTGAATGGCACGCTGAGCAGGCGCCTGAAGGTTTGCATCCCGCACAACTCGCGCGCGTTGTGATTGCTGAATACTTGTCGTCGGGACGGTTGCTGCGCGCGCCGTTAACGTTGGACCAAAACTACGATTCTAGCGGTGGCGTGTGGGTGAGTCTGCGTTCGCGCACGAACGTTCATCAACGCTTTGCTCGTGGCGGGTTCTGGCATTTTCCGCATGAAACACCGGGCACTGCGGCGGAAGACGTCGTGATGGGCGCGTTGAGCACGGCGGCGCAATTGGCCAAAGGTGACGATGGAGGTGAAGAAGGACTCAAGATCGTCGAGCAAAGCGCGATCGCG
>DASUPR010000344.1:0-7174 GCA_036281015.1 Pyrinomonadaceae bacterium | reverse complement strand
CGAACTGAAGACGTCTTTGCGCGCTTTGCGCTTGTTGCGGCCTCGTGTGGCTGCGCTTGAACTGACGCGCCAATGAGGAAAACGAGCGCCGCTGCGAGGATGAGTGCCGGTTTTTTAAGTTTCATTTGCTTCAGATGTTTCGGTCTTTGAAATACCGAGCGCGATGCCAACCGCGGCGCCGATCAGACCGGCGATGATCATTAGCAATCCGTAAAGCGTCTGGTTGTGCTTCTCGGCTGATGAATCGAAAGCTTCGGAGAAGAGCTCGCGTGGCGCGACGTCGTGTGGAATCACAAAAAGACCGACCGCGACCAGCACGAAACAGATTGCCGCAAACTTCAGAGCCACCGGCGTGCGCGTCGGACGTCCCATTTTCTGTCCAACGCCGCTGCGCGTGTAGCCGTAAGAAAAATAAACCGCCAGGCCGAGCGCCAACCAACCCACAAAACGCCAGTAAGAACCTTCCGGCAGGAAATAAATCAACAGCGCGCACGAAAGCGCGCCGAGTCCCGGCAACAGGTATGGACCAAACGGAACCCTGAATGGCCGCGGCCGCCCCGGATCCTTGTGGCGCAACACCGTCACGCCCAAACAAACCAGAATGAACGCGAAAAGCGTCCCGATGTTGGTCAAACTCACCATCTCGTCGACGGTCGCAAACGCAGCAATACCGCCGACGGCGACGCCCGTCAAAATCGTGGTGACGTGCGGCGTCTTAAACCTCGGGTGAACACTCGCAAATGTTGACGGCAGCAGACCATCGCGCGCCATCGAGAAGAAGATACGCGGCTGGCCGAGTTGGAAAACCAGCAACACTGCGGTGTGGGCGACGACCGATCCAAAAGCGATGACTGTGTTTTGCCACAACGCCTGCGGCGCGACTGTTTCCAGCGCCATCGTCAACGACTCGCCGCGTTGCGCGGCGGTCCAACCGCGCACTGTCTCCCATGGCACCATGCCCGTGAACACACCAGCCACCAAAATGTAGAGCACCGTGCAGATGACCAGCGATGCGATGATTCCTATGGGCAGATCTCGAGCCGGATTCTTCGTTTCTTCCGCGACCGTACTGACCGCGTCGAAACCGATGTACGCAAAAAACACGACCGCCGCGCCCGTCAGCGTGCCCATCCAGC
The DNA here is from genome assembly GCA_036281015.1 of Pyrinomonadaceae bacterium. Classification (GTDB taxonomy): domain Bacteria; phylum Acidobacteriota; class Blastocatellia; order Pyrinomonadales; family Pyrinomonadaceae; genus PSRF01. The sequence goes on along the minus strand of DASUPR010000344.1, from coordinate 6,038 downwards.
CCTGCGGCTGAAACGGCTGCCAGTGCTCGACCATCGTCGCGGGCGAAACGTAGTAAAGCGCGAGTCCGACGAAGAACAGCAGCACGAGGATCTTGATCAGGACCATGATCGCATTGAAGTTTGACGATTCCTTGATGCCCCAAACGAGCACGATCGTGATCAATGCGACGATGCCAAACGCGAGGATGTTGAAAACTATCGGTATTCCAGCGATGGTTGGCGCATTTGCAAGAGTCTCTTCGGTTGCGGTTCGGTAGTTTGACGTTAACCAGTCAGGCACGTGAATACCGAGATTGCGCAACAGCCGGTTGAAAAACTCCGCCCAGCTAATCGCGACGGCGACGTTGCCGATCGCGTACTCGATGATCAAATCCCAACCGATAATCCACGCGACGATCTCGCCGAGGGTGGCGTAGGAGTACGTGTAGGCCGAGCCCGAGATCGGCACCATCGACGCAAGCTCCGCATAACACAGCGCCGTGAAGCCGCAGACGATCGCCGTGATGACAAACGAAAGCATCAGCGATGGACCAGCGCCCGCGCGCTCCGCGGTGCCTGACGCGGCGGTACCGATAGTCGCGAAGATGCCGGCGCCGATGATTGCGCCGATGCCGATCAGCGTTACGCTGAAGGCGTTAAGTGTTCGCTTGAGTGAAAATTGTGGGCCACCGACTTGGGATAGAATTTCATCCAGGTTCTTGGTCCGAAAGAGTCCGCGAAGCAATGTGTCCGCCTCCATGGAGTGGATTCGAAAGGAAGCCTGCGGAGTTTGGCACGGTCTTGTAAATCTTGCAATCCTGTCTTAGTGTTAAGGCCATGTTTCCGTTCAGAAACATTCTCTTCCCCACTGATTTTTCCGCCCACTCCCATGCTGCTTTGAAATACGCCGCGGGCTTCGCGCGCGACGGGAATGGGCGTGTGTTGTTGCTGAACGTTCAGGATGCGAAAGTGCCGGCGAATTTGCTGACCTTGCCGGCTTACGTTTTTGAAGATCAGGAAAATCAGTGGCTACTGGAACTGCGCGCGAAAGCGAAAGAGCTGATTGCCGATCCGTTGCTTGCCGGTGTTGAAGTCGATCCGGTGTTTGTCGAAGGAGACAGGGCGGAGCAGATTGCGCGTGTCGCGTTTGAACATGAAGTCGATTTGATAACGGTGGTGACGAGCGGCCGCACGCGGCTGTCGCGTGCGTTTGGCGGCTCGGTTGCGGAAGAGATCATCGCCGAGGCGCCGTGTGCGGCGTTGGCGATCCGTCCGCCGCAACGTGACTTTGTCGAGCATCGCGGCGGACAGACGCAGATTCGTCTCAACCGCGTGTTGCTGGCGACGAACTTCCGTCCTTCATCAGCAGCGGCAACGCAACTCGCTACGAACATTTCCAATCATCTCGGCGCTGAGCTTCACGCGGTTTACGTGATTGGCGATTACTTCGAACAGATCTCGGTGATCTTTCCCGAAGGTGGGCTTGCGGCGCTGACGCGAATGCGCAGTCACGTGCAGGAACGCATGGCCCAACTGTCGCGGTCGTTTGGTCCGCGAGCGTCAACGCACATCGCCGAAGGCCGGCCGTATCAGGAGATTGTGAAACTGGCGGCGAACCTCGACGCTGATTTGATCGTGATCGGAACCGCCGTTCACGGTTCGTTGTTCGGGAGTAGTCAGGTGTTGGGATCGGAGATCGAGCGCGTTATCAGAAACGCGCCCTGCCCCGTGTTATGTGTGCCCGCGGCGAAGGTTGTGACGCCGCTTCCGGCCTTAGTGACGCAGATCGTTTAGATCTACTTCTTCTTGTCGATTGGCTTTCCTTCGTTCTTCCACTGATTGAAGCCACCCAGCAACGCTGCTGCGTTGTCGATTCCTTTGCTCTTGAGCGCGACCACCGCACCGGCGGACGTATGTTCGTTGTGTCAAGAACAGTACGTGACAATCAGCTTGTCACGCGGCAGCTCCTGCACATGGTTCAGGATTTCGCCGGTCGGAATTAGCTTCGAACCGGGGATGTGGCCTTCGTTGAACGAATCCTGGTTGCGCACGTCGACGATGAAAACTTTGCCGTCTTTCATCAACGATTCGAGTTCCTTGATCGTGATGCGGCGCGCGCCGTCGGGGTACGGCGTTGAGGTGACCGTTGGGGTTGTGTTGGTGTTTTGTGCCTGGCGGTTGCCGTCGCTATGCATCAGGTCGCAAGCAGTTAAAAGAGCAGCAAGCGCCAGGCCTGTTATCGAGAATGTAAGAAAACGCATCGACTAACCTCTAAACACTGAAAGTTTCCGTTTGAACTTCTTCTCTGTGTCTCTGTGCCTCTGTGGTTCAAAAACCCTTTATGAAACCACAGAGGCACAGAGACACAGAGGTTTGTTCAGAACGTAATTTGTGACGCGGCGCGGGATTTGTCAATCTCCACCCCCGGAAATGTTATAGTCTGGCTCCCAAACGCTGGAGCTTGTCTATGACGGAGTCGCCGGCCCCGATTCAGTGGGCCAAGGTAATCGACCACACGCGCTGCATCGGCTGTCATGCGTGCACGACCGCGTGCAAGTCGGAAAACGTGGTCCCGATCTCTGTTACGCGCACGTACGTGAAGCACGTGGACGTCGGTGTGTTTCCGCAGGCGCGGCGCGCGCATCAGGTGACGCGCTGCAACCAGTGCGCGCACGCTCCGTGTGTAACTGCCTGCCCGACGGCCGCAATGTTCAAACGTAACGACGGCATCGTCGATTTTGACAAGTCGATCTGCATCGGTTGCAAAGCGTGTATGGCTGCGTGTCCTTACGACGCGATTTTCATCAACCCGGAAGATCATTCGGCGGAGAAGTGCAACTTCTGCGCGCACCGGATCGACATTGGACTCGAACCGGCGTGTGTGGTCGTGTGTCCGACGCAGGCGATCCTGGTCGGCGACATGAACGATTCGGATTCATACGTGGCGCAGATCATCAATCGCGAGAGCGTTGCGGTGCGGCGGCCGGAAAAAGAGACGTTGCCGAAGTTGTTTTACAAAGGCGCGCACCAGGCGACGCTCGATCCGCTCGCGGCGCGGCGTCCCGAGGGCGGGTTGTTCATGTGGAGCGAGCAGCAGGAAACCTCAGAAACAGTCGTTTCCGGCAATCCGAATTACAGCAACTCTTCGGCGGCGGCGTTGTTGTCGTACGACGTAGCTCACTCGATTCCGTGGGATTGGCGCGTGAGTTTGTACACCTGGACGAAAGGGATCGCGTCGGGTGTTTATTTGCTGGCGGCGTTGCTGGTGTTGTTCGGTGTGATTGCGCCTATCGACCCGATGTGGCTGTGGGCGACGCCGGTGATCTCAGGCGCGTTTTTGGCGCTCACTGGCGGGTTGTTGCTTTGGGACTTGGAACATCCGGAGCGTTTCCATTTGATTTTCACGCGCCCGCAATGGCGCAGTTGGCTTACAAAGGGCGCGTTCATCATCGCGGCGTACACGCTGGTGCTGATGCTGCATTTCTTTGCGAGCTGGGCCGGCGCCAGGGCGTTTCAGAGCTGGTTGATGATCGCGGGCATACCGCTCTCGATACTGACGGCCGTTTACACGGCTTATCTTTTCGCGCAGGCAAAGGCGCGCGACATGTGGCAAAACCCGTTGTTGCCGCCGCACTTGCTGGTGCAGGCGCTTCTGTTGGGTTCGGCTGCGCTTACGTTGACGCTTGCGGCACTCGGAGATTGGTTGAGACCGCCCGACGAACTCCTCTACTACCTCTCGCCGCGGGTCCTTGAAATGACTCACTTGCTCTGGACCCTGGCAGTCACGAGCCTGATTCATCTCCTGATGGTCTGGGGTGAAGTCTCGCTGACGCATCCGACGGCACACGCGCGGCTCGCGATTCACGAAATGATTCACGGCCGTTTTCGTAACGACTTCTGGTTTGGGACTCTTCTATCTTTCCTCGGCGGCCTACTCCCATTCCTGGCCCTCCTGGATCTTGTGAGTCCGACCATCGGCGCCGCCGGCGCCCCCCTCGCCCTCGTCGGCCTGATGCTCTTCGAGAGCGCCTACGTCCAATCCGGCCAGTCCGTCCCGTTAGCGTGAAAGGCATGCTAGACTGAACACCAAAAACCAGGGTGATCCTACGGAGACAGTATGAGCACTTACGAAGAAATCGAGACCGCCGCACTAGCGCTTCCTCCCGATGCGCGAGCAATGCTGGCGGAACACTTACTCGAAAGCCTGAGTGCGGAAGAGCAACAACGAATTGATGACATGTGGGCTGAAGAAGCCGAGCGACGCGATAACGAGATCGAAGATGGAATTGTCGCAGCAGTTCCCGGCGACGAAGTCATGAATAGATTACGTTGCCGGTATAAGCGCTAAAAACTTATGAAATACACCTTTCATCCTCACGCTGAAAGGGAACTAGAAGAAATAGAGAGTCACTACAACGACATACTTCACGAACTTGGAAATCGCTTTCGAGAAGATGTTGAGATGACAGTTTCCCGAATTCTTGAGTTTCCAAATGCATGGCAGCCACTGTCCCGAGTGTTCAGACGTTGCAGGTTAGATAGGTTTCCCTACGCGATAATTTACCGAGTTCGCACAAACGAGATTCGCCTGTTGGCGGTGGCGCATCACCGTCGCGAGCCCAATTACTGGAAGAGCCGAAGTTGACTACTAAAGATCACAAGAACGAAACCTTTTATCCAGGGCCGAGTAGGGGGCGGTTGGCGGCGTTTCCGCCGAAGGAGAGGTGGGATGATTGGACCGAGCTCGATTCGAGGGCGTGGCCCAGGAGAGTCGAGAGGCATTACTCTTTGGTTCCGACGACGTGTTTTAACTGTGAGTCCGCGTGCGGGCTGTTGGCTTATATCGATAAGGTCACGGGTGAGGTGCAGAAGTTTGAGGGGAATCCTGAGCATCCCGGTTCGCGTGGAAGGAATTGCGCCAAAGGCCCGGCGACGCTGAATCAGGTTACCGATCCGGATCGGATTCTCTATCCCATGAAACGCGCCGGTAAACGCGGCGAAGGGAAGTGGGAACGTACGACGTGGGATGAAGCGCTGGATACGATTGCGAAACGCATCCGCACGGCTATTGTTGAAAACAGGCGTGAGGAAGTCATGTATCACGTCGGGCGCCCGGGTGAAGACGGTTTCACCGAGCGCATTCTCGCCGCGTGGGGCATTGACGGTCATAACTCACACACAAACATCTGTTCGTCGGGCAGTCGCGAAGGTTATCAACTCTGGATGGGACTCGATCGGCCCAGCCCGGATCATGCCAACGCGAAAGTCATACTGCTGATCAGCGCGCACCTCGAGTCGGGCCATTACTTCAATCCGCACGCGCAGCGTGTTATCGACGGCAAGGCAAACGGCGCGAAGCTGATCGTCTTCGACACGAGGCTTTCGCACACGGCGACGCACGCTGATTACTGGGTCGCGCCGTATCCCGGTTCGGAAACGGCGATCCTGCTAGCGATCGCGAACTACCTGATCCAGAACGAGCTTTACAACCGTGATTTTGTCGAGCGGTGGTGGAACTGGAAAGAGGTAGTGGACGGGGATTTTGCGGATTTTGAAAGAGAATTAAAAACACTCTATCGGGATTACACGTTTGAGTTTGCCGCTGAAGAGTCTGGTGTTGACGCGAAGGTAATTAAAGAGATCGCGGAACTGGTTGCATCCGCAGGGACGCGGTTCTCGAGTCATAACTGGCGCAGCGCCGCGTCAGGCGTAAGCGGCGGCTGGTCCGTCGCGCGCGCACTATTCATGTTGAATGCACTGCTCGGCGCAGTCGCGACCGAAGGCGGTGTTTACCCAAACGCGTGGAACAAATTCGTTCCGCGGCCGATCTACACGCCACCACATCCAAACATGTGGAACGAGGTCACGTGGCCGCGCGAGTACCCGCTCTCGATGAACGAGATGTCGTTCCTGCTGCCGCACTTCCTCAAAGACGGACGCACCAAACTCGACGTCTATTTCACGCGCGTCTACAACCCCGTCTGGACCAATCCCGACGGCTTCTCGTGGATCGAAGTCTTAACGGATCCCGATCTCATAAAAACCTACATCGCGCTCAC
>DASUPR010000343.1:0-3105 GCA_036281015.1 Pyrinomonadaceae bacterium | reverse complement strand
GTGGCAGGTAACCATGACCACGATCGAGCCGGAAGTCGCTAACGCGGCTGTGGCGGTGATTGGAAATCTCGACGCGGATGGCCGTCTCAGTGCGACCAACGAAGAGATGGGCGCGATGCAGAAGTGCTCGGAAGAAGTGATCGAGCAGGCGCGCCAGGCTGTGATGCGGCTCGATCCGGTTGGTTGCGGTGCGCGCGACGTCAAAGAGTGTTTGCTGGTGCAGCTCGATGTTCTTGGTGAAAGCGATCGGCTCGCGTCGCGTTTGATCAGCGACCACTTCGCCGACCTGCAACAGCACCGGTTGCCGCATCTTTCGAAGCAGATCGGCATCGACGTTGAAACGTTGCTGGAAGAGTTGCATTTCATTCGCACGCTCGATCCGTATCCGGGCCGGCGTTACTCGTCAGAAGAACCGATTCTCATCAGTCCCGAGATCTACATCGAAAAGCTCGACGAGAACGACGACGATTACATCATCTACTTCGCCGACGACGGCAGTCCGCGGTTGCGCGTCAGTCAGCAGTATCAACAGATGCTTAGCCAGGGCGTGAGCAATGAAACGAAGAGTTTCATTCGCGAGAAGATGCGTTCGGCTGTGGACCTGCTGCGAAACATCGAGCACCGCCGGCAGACGATCTACAAAGTCGTCGAATCGATCGTGCGGCGGCAGAAAGATTTTCTCGACCACGGAGTGCAGCACATCAAGCCGATGATGTTGAAAGACATTGCGGAAGATATCGGCATGCACTTGTCGACTGTGTCGCGCGTGGTGAATCGCAAGTATGCGCACACGCCGCAGGGCGTGATTGAGTTGCGCCGCTTCTTCACAGAGGGCATGTTGAATGAAGACGGCGAGGAAGTCTCGACGCGGATTATCAAATTGCAGATTAAGAAACTGATCGAAGAGGAGGATTCACACAATCCGATCACTGACGATCAAGTAGTGAAGATTTTGGCTAAGGATGGAATAAAGTTATCGCGCCGCACTGTCGCAAAGTATCGCGACCAAATGCAGATCCCCGGGTCGCGCGAACGCCGCGCCGTCGTTTAATGCCCCTCTGTGACGACGCGCCAAATCAAGTTTTTAGGAATAACTATTTGTTGCGTCGAGTCCGGCTCCCCTTAGCCAGTCGGGCGGCGCATTGGTCTTTGTTTCACCAGTTTCGATGGAGGTAGCTGATGAAATTTGAATACACGGGGCGTCACGTTGAGGTGTCGCCGGCGATCCGGCGTCACGTTGAAGATCACTTCAAGAAGTTGGACCACATCTTCAATGGTGATTCGACCCTAAGTACGCATGTAATCATTGATGTGGAGAAGAACCGCCAGATAGGAGAAATCGTCGTTTATTGGCGCGATCACACGTTGACCGCGAAAGACATCAATAACGACATGTACATGGCGTTGACGCGGGCGATGGCCAAGATTGAGAAGCAGGCAGTCAAGCTGAAGAAGAAGATCATCGATCGCAAGCAGGGCGCGAAATCCGTGGCGCGAGTTGCGCCCGAACCGGATGGACAAATCGAAGCAATGCCGCGTCCGGCGCGGATCATTCCCGCTCGGCGTTATGCCGTGAAGCCGATGACGGCTGAAGAAGCGTCGCTCCGGCTGGCTGACGAGCAGGACCAGTTTTTAGTGTTCCGCGATGCGGATACGCAGCGTTTGGGTGTCATCTATAAACGGAAGGACGGTAATTACGGGCTCATCGAGCCGTGATCCCAGACATCGTAATCATTACCGGCCTGAGTGGTTCGGGAATGTCTTCGGCCACAAACGCATTCCAGGACCTCGGATATTTCTGCGTTGATAACCTACCTGTGACGATGCTGCCGACGTTCGGGCGGCTCGTTGCCAGCGACGACGACGAGAAAGGTATTCGCCGCGCGGCGCTCGTCATCGACATTCGCGAAGGCCAGTTCCTCGCCGACTTCGAACAGCAGCTCGACGCGCTGCGTGCTTCGGGTCTGAAGGTTTTCGTTCTCTTCTTCGAAGCTTCCGACGACGTTCTGCAATATCGCTTTAGCGAGACACGCCGTCCGCACCCGGCTGATAAGGACCAGGGTCTGGTGCCTGCGATCGACGCCGAGCGCGAAGCGATGTCGAGCATTCGCGCGCTCGCCGATCAGATCATCGATACTTCGGATCACACGGTTCATACGCTGCGAAGCTTTTTGCTCGCGCGGTTTAGCCCGGACCGGGAGGGCGCCCCGATGCGCGTGCAGGTGATGAGTTTTGGTCACAAGTATGGCAACCCGGGCGATCTGGAGTTATTGTTTGACGTGCGGCATTTGCCGAATCCGCATTTTGTGCCGGAGTTGAAGAGGCTTTCGGGACACGACAGCCGCGTCGTGCGGTATTTGCGTTCGCAACCGGAAGTGCAGGAGACGTTGAAACGGTTCAGCGACCTGCTTGAATATCTGTTGCCGCTCTACAAACGGGAAGGGAAATCGTACGTTACGGTAGGGATTGGTTGCACTGGCGGGCGGCATCGTTCGGTGATGGTGGCGAACGCGCTCGCGCGCGCCCTGCGGCGCAGTGGTTTCGACGCCCACGCCGCGCACCGCGACGTGCGTAAAGCAAACCGCTCGCGATCGCGGTAGGTTGTGTAGGTTGTGTATGCAGCGACCACCGACTAAGGTCGGTGGGATGGTTTTTTGGGAGTGTGTGGTGGGTAGGCAGGGTATGAAGAAACCACCGACTTTAGTCGGTGGTATTCCGACCCAACCTACTACGGGTGTAGGGGGGAACGAGCAATCCCACCGACGGAGTCGGTGGATTTTTCAGACTCGACCTACTGCAGGCCAGGGAGAACGAGCAATCCCACCGACGGAGTCGGTGGTACGTTCAGACTCGGCCTACAACGGACCAGGTTGAACGAACAATCCCACCGACGGAGTCGGTGGTACTTTCAGATCCGGCCTACAACAGGCCACGGTAAAGCGAGCAATCCCACCGACGAAGTCGGTGGATTTTTCAGATCCGGCCTACAACGGGCCAGGGAGAACGAGCAATCCCACCGACGGAGTCGGTGGTACTTTCAGATCCGGCCTACAACGGGCCACGGTAAAACGAACAATCCCACCGACGAAGTCGGTGGTACATTCA
>DASUPR010000342.1:0-7856 GCA_036281015.1 Pyrinomonadaceae bacterium | reverse complement strand
ACCCCACGCGCCTTCACCACAAACGACTTTCCATTTTCAAAATTGAATCGCACCTCCGGAAACAACGGGGAACCAATCGCATAGATCGTCGACCCCGGCGTCACTGGATAAAACCCCGCCGCACTAAACACGTACCACGCCGACATCTGCCCGCACTCTTCATTACCAATCAACCCCTCAGGCGTCGGCCTGTAAAACTCATCCATGATCTGCCGCACACGAAACTGCGTCTTCCACGGCTCACCGGCATAGTTGTAGAGATACGCAATGTGATGGCTCGGCTCGTTCCCATGCGCGTACTGCCCAATCAACCCGGTGATATCAACCTGCTCGCGCCCGGTCGTCCTGCTTTCCGCCGCAAACATCTGGTCCAACTTGCGCGCGAACCCACGCGGCCCGCCCATCAACTTCATCAACCCGTTAACATCCTGCGGCGCAAAAAACGTGTACTGCCACGAGTTCGCTTCCGTAAACGCAAACGTGACCTCACGCGGATCAAACGGCTCGATCCAGTTTCCATTCGTACGCGGCCGCATAAACCCCGACACCGGATCGAAAACGTTCCTGTACGACTGCGCCCGCGCGAGATAACGCTCATAGTCCTCGGTGCGCCCAAGCATTCGCGCGACCTGCGCGATGCACCAGTCGTCATACGCATACTCGAGCACCTTCGAAACAGACTCGCGCTCGTCTTCCATCGCGATGAAACCGTTGTCGATATACGGCCCCAGCCCGCGATGCTGTCGAAACTCCGCGCTCTGCTTCATCGCTTCGAAAGCCTTGTTCAGATCGAACCCGTCGATGCCTTTCACCGCCGCGTCCGCAATCACAGACACGGCGTGATATCCGATCATCGTGTCGGTTTCATTCGCCGCAAGCTCCCAAACGGGCAGACGCCCGCCCTGTTCGTACTGGACCAGAAACGTCTTGATGAAATCGCGCGTGCGCTTCTGATCGATCAGCGCGTAAAGCGGATGCGCGGCGCGAAAAGTGTCCCACAAAGAAAACACCGTGTAGTTTTGAAAACCGTTCGCGGTGTGAACCTGCATGTCGCGCCCGCGATAACGGCCGTCAACGTCGATGAAGAGATTCGGCGCAATCATCGTGTGATATAGCGCCGTGTAGAAGTTGGTTAACTCAGCGGTGCTGCCGCCGGTCACAGTGATCTTGTCCAACTCGGCATTCCACGCCGCCGCCGCTTCGGCCCTAACTTTCTCGAAAGTCTTGTGGTTCGACTCCGCCGCGAGGTTCAGCCACGCACCGTTTGTATCGACCGCCGAGATTCCGACGCGCGCGAGCACTTCGGTTCCGATACCGGTGTAGAAACGAACGTAACCCTTGACGTTCTTTCCACGCGCTTCACGCAAACCCTCAACCAGCTTGTCGTCCACGGCGATTCCCGACCCGATGATCGGGTGCGAAAACTGGATGGCGAAATAAATGATCTGTTCCTTGGCCCACGCTTGCGAACGGCGCCAACCGACGATCGTGTCGCGTCCTGTGATGCGCAAACCCGAATCGAGAACTTTGTCGCGATGCGTGAGGTCGATGATGATGTTTGCCTGCTGCGTCACGGGAAACGTGTAGCGATGCAAGCCCGTGCGTTCGGTGGCGGTGAGTTCGGCGAGGATGTTGTCGTCGTCGAGTTGGACCGCGTAATAACCTGGCGATGCCTTTTCGTTTCGGTGTTGAAAATACGACGCGTAGCCTTTCTCGGGTGAGCCGTCGATCAGCGCGTTGAGCTTAACGTTGCCGACGGTCGGCATGAGCAGGATATCGCCGTAGTCGGAAATGCCGGTGCCGCTGAGATGTGTGTGACTGAAACCGTAGATGATCGAATCGGAGTAGTGATAACCGGAACAGCCGTCCCAGCCTGTGAGACGCGTGTCGGGGCTGAGTTGGACCATGCCGAACGGGCGCGTCGCGCCGGGATACGTGTGCCCGTGACCGGCGGTGCCGACAAACGGATTCACATAGCGAGTCAGATCCTGCTGCGCCGAAACCTGCGCAGTCGACAGCAACAACACGCATAGAATGAAGATACGTTTCACGGTGCGATCGCGAGAGCATGGACCAGGCGTTCGAGCGCCTGAAGGTCGCGCAGGTCGAGGACCTCGACCGGCGAATGGCTGTAACGTCCCGGCCACGACAAACCGGCGTGTATCGTGCCATAACGAATGAAATCAGAACCGTCAGTGCCGCCGTTCGTTGCGCCGATTTGCAGCGGAATGCCTTGCGCCCGTGCAATCGCGAGGATGCGGTCGAGCTCGGCCGGCGCCGCGACCGAGGCGTTGTCGAGTCCGCGAATTACCGCGCCCTGGCCCAGCGGCGCGTAAGCGAAACGCGTCGTTTCCGCGGGCGAGTCGGAAGAGACAAACGTGTCAACGCTAAACACGCGTTTGATTGATGTCGCGTAACGCTGTGCGAGCGCCATCGCGCCTTCGAGTCCGGTTTCTTCACGCACGGACCACGCGAAGATGACCTTTCGTTTCAGCGTCGCAGGATTGATCTGTCGCGCCGCGAGAATCAGCGCCGTCGAACCGGCGCGATCGTCGAGTCCGCGCGCGGTGAATCGTGTAGCGCCGAGACGCGTCGCACTCTTCGCAGCCGTGACCGAAAGCCCGTTTACAACGCCGAGCTGTTTCAGACCCGCGGCATCGACGCCAAACCATGCAGTCACCGCTTCCGGTTGTTTCGTGGTTGCGCCTTCACGCGGCACAAACACACCGCGCAACGGCGCTTTGCCGTCTTCGAAATGAAGCAACGCGGGCTGTCCTTCCCAAAGCGACGGAAACAATCCGCCGCGTGCACGCAACGTGACTACACCATCCGCAGCGATATTGGTGACTTCAAACCCCACTTCATCCAAATGCGCAATGAACATCACCGGATCGCGGTCTGGTCCAACCTCGAGAATCAGGTTCCCTTCCTTGTCAGTCGTCGTGCGCGAGCGCGCCCACGCCGGCAACGCTGCCGCAACCGCCTCACGCACCGGCTTCTCATGCCCCGAAACCGACGGCACATCAGCCAACGACTTCAGCAGCCCCGCCAATCCCGCAAACCCATCCGTATTAATCGGATTTCCCCTTGAGATCTCCGGCAGCGCCAACCACCGCATCGATCCCCGGTCTGAAAGACCGGCCGCTTTTCGAACCTCCGCTAACAGCGACTCCGTGTCCTTCAGGTCAACACTCTCGACGAGCGAACCGGCATAACGCACTCGCGGCGTGATCATGGTCACTGCCGTCAGCCCCGGAAACGACACTGAGTTCTGATCTACAACAGTTACCTGATCGACCTTTCCCAACGCCCTCAACGCCGCTTCCAAACCATCGTGTCCAAAACTGCGCAACGTCGTCAGCAGAAAGACCGTCTCGCCACTCTCAACCCGTCCACTCGCAGCCGCCGCCACTGCCGCACAACCAACACGCACGCCAGCCGATGGCCCAGCCACAAAACCTTCATACGACCACCCAACCGCATCGCGCACCACCGGATTCAACATCTCGATCCCCAGCGCACGCACGTCAGCCCGCGAAGTCGCGCCAACGTCAACCCAAATATCCTCGAGCGTCGTCACCGGCGCATTCGCCTGGCGTCCACGCTGCAAGTGCGTGCTCTTCACGATCACGACACCAGGCACCGCACCCGTTCGCGTTAGAACGTTGATGCGCTGACCTTCGTGAAACTGCGTCCAGAGCGGATGCTGCCGCGCACTGCCTGCTTCGCGCAGCCGCAGATACCCCGTCTCCATGATCTCAGTGACCGCAAACCCCACGCGATCGAGCCCACACGCCACGACGCGCCGCGGACTGCCACTTCCCTGCCTGAGAATCAAATTCCCGAGCGCATCACGCCTCCACCCCGGCATCGCCTTCATAATCTGATCCGTGGCGAGATGTTCCCAACCGGGAGGGGCATCGAGCGCGATCCAACTCCTCAACGCCGCGGCGTCATTCCCACCACGCCCGTTCTGACCGAGCGAAACACCAAGCGGAAGAATAGTTAGCAGTAAAGAAACGAGCGAGACGAGCGGCGTACGAAATCCAGGGGAGCGGGTCATGGCGCAAGAGACTACACGAAATCCTTGCGCTTGGCGAAATTGATGGTATACTGCGCGCCTCCGTCCCAGACAGTACTCCCAAACAAGAGCGGTAACCTCCCAAGCTGATTCGTAGTGCGACCCGGCGCTGCATAACGACTAAAACGCAGTTCATCATTCAGTTCATACGTGCGCAGTAGGGAATGTGTCATGTATCCGGCTTTGTACCTCATGTCAGTTCACCGAACCCGGGAGACCGTTGCTTCCCGCCGGATTTCTCGCCGATGCGGGTGGCGTATATCCCCCACTAACCCACTTACTTTCTGGAGGAGAAGAGTATGAAGAAAGTTTTCGCGTTCCTTGTTTTGGCAGGCCTCTGTGCCACCGTTCTGTTTACGTCACCAGTCCGTAGTCAGAAGAAAGATAAAATTCGCAAGAGCTCACACAAGGTTGAGAACAACTACATCGTTGTGCTCAACGATGCCGTCGTCGGCGAGCATGGGCGCTTCTCGATCGCTCCGTACGTCGCCGATGAGCTCGCTCTAACCCACAAGGGAAAACTCAAACACGTCTATCAGAACGCGCTCAACGGTTTTGCCGTCGAGATGTCGCCTGAAGATGCTGAGCGCCTGAGCGAGGATTTCCGCGTCGCGTACGTGGAGGAAGACGCCGTGGTTTCGCTTGATGCAACGCAGAGCAATCCGCCCTGGGGCCTGGATCGCATCGACCAGCGCAATCGTCCGTTGAATGCCATCTACACCTTCAACTGGACCGGCGCAGGTGTGTTCGCGTATGTGATCGACACCGGCATCCGCACTACCCACACGCAATTTGGCACACGTGCTGCGAACGTGTTTGACGCGTTCGGCGGCAACGGACAGGATTGCAACGGCCATGGAACGCACGTGGCTGGAACAATCGGTGGCTCGACCTACGGCGTTGCGAAGAGCGTTAACCTCCGTGGTGTGCGCGTGCTCAATTGCTCCGGCTCGGGAACGAACTCCGGCGTGATTGCGGGCGTGGACTTTGTTCGCCTCAACCGGCAGAACCCGGCAGTTGCGAACATGAGCCTCGGCGGCGGCATTTCGAGTGCTCTCGACACGGCGGTGAATAACCTCTCGAACTCGGGAGTCGCGATCGCGGTAGCGGCTGGCAACAGCAACACCAACGCGTGCAACTCCTCGCCGGCTCGTGCAGCGAACGCGATCACGGTTGGCTCGACCACGACCACCGACGCTCGCTCTTCGTTCTCAAACTTCGGATCGTGTTTGGATATCTTTGCGCCAGGCTCCGGAATCCTGTCGGCGTATTCGACTTCAAACACGGCAACGGCGACTTTGAGTGGAACTTCGATGGCTTCGCCACACGTGGCGGGCGTCGCAGCGCTTTACAAGCAGGCGAACCCAAGCGCATCAGCCGCTACGGTACGCAATGCGATCGTGAACGGCGCGACGACCAACGTGGTGACCAACGCCGGCACCGGCTCACCGAACCGGCTGCTGTACTCGTTGTTCTTCTAACTGGTCTCCGGTTAAAGATTGACGCGGATGACACGGATCTGATTTGATCTGCGTCATCCGCGTTTGTCTTTGTAATCCCACAACTAGCGAGGTAATACCATGAAGCTCAAGCGTAGTGTCGCACTGCTTTGTACGTTTGCTTTGTTGGCGACGATGGCCGTAGCGCAACAGGCGCCCGCCGGTGCGCGTGCAGCGCAAACGCCAACGGCCAAACGCGCGCTCACGCATCAGGACTACGACTCGTGGCGTTCGATCCTGGCCCAGCAAGTTTCGCGCGACGGCAAATTCGTGGCCTATGCTTACGTGCCGCAGGACGGCGACGGCGAGATTGTCGTGCGCAACATCGCGACCGGTGTCGACTACCGCGCGCCGCGTGGCTATCGCCCGCCGGTGCCGCCGCCGGACGATCCCGGCACAAACATCGCGGAGTTTCAGGCGGAGCAGGCGCGCTTGCTGCGTCCGGTGTTCACGGCAGACAGCAAGTTTCTCATCTTCTCAACCGAGCCCGGCAAAGCGGAGCTGAACAAGGCGAAGAAAGAGAAGAAGAAACCGGAAGACATGCCAAAGAACGGTCTCAGCATCATGGACCTTTCGACAGGCACCGTGACGCGAGTCGAGAAAGTGAAGACCTTCCGCGTGCCCGAGGATGGCTCTGGTTTTATCGCTTATTTATCCGAGCCTGTTCCGGAAGCCAAACCTTCCGAGCCCAATCCCTCCCCCACTGCACCTCCGCCAGGGCGCCGCTCAGCCAAGAAGAAGGAGTATGGTTCTGAACTCGTCCTGCGAAACACAGCCACCGGTAACGAAAGAAAGTTCAGCGACGTGCTCGACTTCACGATCAGCAAAGACGCCAAGACGCTCATCTACACAGTTTCATCACGTACTGAGGAAACCAACGGCGTCTACACAGTCGCGACCGAAAACGACGCCGCACCAACTGCACTGCTCACCGGCAAAGGCAAATACCAGAAACTAACCTGGGACGAAGACAACACACAGCTCGCGTTCATCAGCGACAAGGAAGACGCCGCGGCCAAGCAGCCGAAGTTTCGCGTCTATCACTGGAACCTCAAAGACGCGCAAGCGAACGAGATCGTCGCCCCAGGCACGAGCGGTTTTCCGAAAGACATGGTGATCAGCGAGCGCGCTAATCTCAGTTTCTCGCTCGACGGCAGTCATCTGTTCCTCGGCTCAGCGCCGCCACCCGAACCGGAACGCAACGCGGACGAAGAAATCCCCGCCGACGAAAAAGTGCTTGTAGACCTGTGGCACTGGAAAGACGACTACGTCCAACCGATTCAAAAGGTCCGCGCCGAACAGGATCGCAATCGTTCGTATCGCGCTGTCTACGATGTTCAGGCGAAAAAATTCGTGCAGCTCGCCGACGAGACGATGGAAAACCTTTCGCCGTCAAACGACGGCCGTTACGCCATCGGCTCCGACAACCGGAAGTATCGCGTCACAAATGACTACGATCCCGGTTTCACCGACTACTATCTCGTCAACACCGACGATGGCTCGCGCAAACCTTTGGCGACCAGACAACGCGGCAACTATTCGCTCTCGCCAAACGCGAAGTACGCGATCTACTTCGACGGCAAAGACTGGAACGCCTATTCCATCGCCGATGGCTCGACTAAAAACCTGACCAAAGATCTTAAGGTCAACTTCTTCAACGAAGACAACGACGTGCCGTCAATTCCGGGTTCGTATGGTATCGCCGGTTGGACCAAAGACGACAACGACGTGCTGATCTACGATCGTTATGACATTTGGCAAGTCGCACCTGACGGCAGCGGCGCGAAAAACCTGACCGATGGCGTCGGCCGCAAAGAAAAGACGGTCCTTCGTTACGTGCGTCTCGATCCGAAAGAACGCTCGATCGATCCCGACAAGCCGATGCT
Source organism: Pyrinomonadaceae bacterium (assembly GCA_036281015.1). Taxonomy (GTDB): domain Bacteria; phylum Acidobacteriota; class Blastocatellia; order Pyrinomonadales; family Pyrinomonadaceae; genus PSRF01. Next base: position 390 of record DASUPR010000342.1, on the reverse strand, counting down.
GCTCAGCGCCGAGAACCAGGAAACACGCGACTCCGGCTTCTATCGCGACAAAGTCAACGGCGACGTGCTTCCGCAAAAACTCCTGATGGCGGCCAAAGACTTCAACACGCCCGCGAAAGCAAAAGACGCCGACGTGCTGGTCCTGACTGCATCGCGCTTCGATCAGTTTCCCGACGTTTGGGTGACTAACAGCACCTTCCGCGAACTAAAGCGCGTCAGCAACGGCGACGCGCAACGCGCGAATTTCCATTGGGGCACTGCGGAAATGGTGAGTTTCAAGAACACCGACGGCGTCCCGTTGAAAGGCGTGTTACTCAAACCGGATAACTTCGATCCGCGCAAGAAGTATCCGATGATCGTTTACATTTACGAGCGCCTGTCGCAGGGCTT
>DASUPR010000341.1:0-15363 GCA_036281015.1 Pyrinomonadaceae bacterium | reverse complement strand
GTAATCGCCAGATTCAGGGTCAGACCGCGGACATCGACGTCGGAACCGTGAAGGTCGCCGATGGCCAGGTTGAGAACGTGAAACTCACGAAGCCGGTGTTTGTTGTAGCACCGAGCGGCAGCTATCGCGCGACGGCGGACTTGAGCATCGGCGGCGGCGTGCTCGGCAGGATGAACATGGGCCAGGCGCGCGCGACTGTCGTGGCGACGAATCGCGAGATCGAGCTCAACAACTTCACTGCCGACGTGTTCGATGGGCGCGCGAGTGGCAACGCCCGTATCGCGATCGCACGTGGCGGCACGTCGCAGATCACGGCGAACATCGACAACGTTGACATCGCTGGCCCACTGACCGCACTCGCCGGCAGCGCCGTGCCTTTAACCGGACGCGCGACTGGTCGCGTCGATCTCACGTTTCCCGGTACGGACGTCAAACTCGCTTCCGGTTCTGTCACCACACAACTAACAGCCGACACGAGCCAGGTAAGCGCGGACAGAATTCCCATCACGGGCACAGTCGCGCTGCGTGCCGATCGCGGCCTGTTCGATATTCAACAATTGAACCTGCAAACACCGCAGACGCGTTTGACCGCCAGCGGCCGGTTCTCCTACGAAAACGACTCGAACCTGCAAGTCGATCTCAATTCCAGCGACGCGGCGGAGTTGCAAGCCGTGCTCATCTCTTCGGGCTTGTTGCCGGAAGTCGAAGAGCAGATGCGCAGCTACGGCATCGGTCTCGCGGGTCAACTCACTTTCAACGGAAACATTCGCGGGCGCCTCAGTTCGCCGGACGTGAACGGCAAGCTCGCGCTTGGCTCGTTGATTGTTAACGGAATCGAATTTGGCGCGCTTTCGGCGTCAATCGCGATGAACGAGCAGGAAGTGCGCATCGCCGACGGACAGTTGGCCGAAAGAGACGGCGGCGGTGTGCGCTTCTCGCTGGTCGCGCCACGCGGCGGCGAGAACAATACTTCGCTGGAAGCCACACTCGATCGCTTCAGCGCGCGCACGTTGCTCGCGCTGTCGCCGTTGAGCAACAACAAACAGCTCACGAGCGACACGGAAGGCGATCTGTCCGGCACGATAAACATCTCGGGCATTCCGAACGCGATGAACGGCAGCGCCAATCTTACGCTTGGACCAGGCCGTCTCGGCGGTGAGCCGGTTGAAGGCATGACGGCGCGCGCGACGTTCAATGGTCCAAACGTAAACATCGAGAGCATCGACTTGCGGCTCGTGGCCGGTCACATCGTTGCGAGCGGCAATCTCAATACGACGAGCAAGGCGTTTGATTTCCAGGGCCGCGCTGAAAACATCCAACTCGCGCGGCTGACGGCGCTTGCAAACAGGCCCAATCTTGCCGTCAGTGGCATTGCGAACTTCACAGCTCGTGTTTCCGGCAGTCTTGCTGACGAAGATTTCTCCGCGTATCAGATCACGTTCGACGGCGAAGGACGCGATGTCACGATCAACGGCCGACCCGCGGGCACAGTCGCGCTCACCGGCCGCACGCAGAACCAGCAACTAAGCATCAACTTCACGACCGGTATGTTGGGCCAGCCGCAGGTTGTCGCCGCGCAGATCAATCTGGCGAGTCCCTCGCTGCCCGCGACGATCGAAACCACACTCACGAACGCGGATCTGACAAACCTGTTTCAGATCCTGCTGCCAAACACCGGCGTGCGCGTTGCAGGCCGCGCAAACGGAAGGATTCGAGCGAGCGGCAATCTGGTTGACGACGACGACAACTTCTCGCTCGCTGGTCTTTCGGGCACGGCGGAGTTTTCGGAGTTGAGTTTCCGCGTTGAAGATATTCAACTCGCCGCCAACACGCCGCTCGTCGTTCGCTTCACGCCAAACGAAGTCGCTCTTAACGCGGCCAGATTCACTGGACCAGGCACCAACATCGTGCTCGACGGAACCATCGCCAGCGGCACCGGCGGACGGCAGAGTCTGAACGTCAACGGCGATCTGAACCTGCGCGTGCTGAACGGTATCTCGCCCGACTTCTTTTCTTCGGGCACGGCGGAAGTCGCGGTTCGCGTCAACGGCAGTTTCGAAGACCCGCGGCTGATTGGCACGGCGTCGATCAACAACGGTTCGGTTTCGGTGTTGCTCGGCAACGAGCGTTGGACCGTCTCGAATCTTCGCACCGCTGTGAGATTCACCGCCAACCAGGCACAGATCGATGCGTTTGACGGTACGCTCGGCGGTGGGCGCATTTCGGCAACTGGCGGCGCGTTGCTCGAAGGCTTCAGGGTCTCGGCGTTTCGCGTCAATCTTCGCGGCACGAACGTGACTGTGCCGTTTCCGGAAGACTTTCGTTCGACTCTCGATGCGGACGTCGAGATCCGGGGCTCTTCGCGCGAGCAGCTCATCGGCGGCGTGGTGAATCTGCGGCGCACGGAGTACACGCAGGACATCGAGCTCGCCGATCTAATCAACACGCGGCCCGGTGAGTCGATCGAAGAGGGCGCGGAGATCGAGTTGACGCGCACTGCGTTGTTCGCGGCGTTGCGCGTTGAAGGACGCAACGCGCTCGTGGTGCGAAACAATCTCGCGGATCTAGTCGGCTCTGTTTCACTGCAACTCGATGGTCCAGTCAACGACCCGACAATTTCCGGACGCATAACCGCCACGAGCGGCACGCTCAACTTTCGCAACGACCGTTATGACATCACGCGCGTACTGGTCGACCTGCCGCCAAGCAGAAATGCGGATCCGAACGTCAACATCCAGGCCGAGTCGCAGATTCGTGGTTATCGCGTGATCGTGAGTCTGACTGGTCCACTGTCGCAGCCACAGGCGACCGTACGTTCCGAGCCGGCGCTGCCGCAAGCGGACGTCGTTTCGTTGATCACGACCGGACAGCTTTCGACTGGCGATACGAGCTCATCGATCCTGGCGCAGTCTGAAGTCGGCGCCGCGACCAGTTTGCTGACAGACGCGCTGATCAACGCGCCCGCGCAACGGGCCACGAGCAGGCTGTTTGGTCTCACGCGTTTTGAGATCAGTCCCGTGATCGGCGGCACGACCGGCTCGACTCCGGGCGCGCGCTTAACGCTGGGCCGTCGCATCAGCAAGGAAGTCACGGTTACTTATTCAACCAACGTTGCATCAGACCCGAATCAAATTTTGGCGGTCGAGTATCGCGTGTCTGACCGGCTTTCGTTTATCGCGCAGTACGAACAAGCCTCGACACGAAGACTCACTGCGCAGACTAACAACTTCAGTTTTGAGATTCGTTTTCGAAAGCGATTTTGAGCAAGGGGTAAGTGAAGGAATTGTTGCCGGAGGCGCCCAACATTCGACTGCTGCTAATTTTCCTGCTGGTTCTTCTGTTTCCCGGCAACGCCGCAGGAAAAACGGCGAAGGATGTGCGAATCGAAGACTACGAAGGCCGTCAGATCACTGCGGTTGAGCTCGTCTTCGAAGGGACGCCGGAAAACCCCAACGTTCGGGCTCAGTTACTTGCCGTGCTGAAAGTTGCGGCGAATACACAGTTTTCCGCCGTTCGTGTGCGCGACTCGCTACAGGCGTTGTTTGATTCCGGCGACGTTGAGAACGCGCGGGTTGAGGTCATCGAACAAGGCGCCGCTCGCACGGGGCCGGTGCAGCTTCGTTTCGTCGTCAAACGCCAGGTGCAGATCGGCGAAGTGCGGATTGAATTGGGACCCGTAACCGGAACACCAATCTCCGTCGACGAACTGCGCGCACGCCTGAATTTTATCCAACCAGGCACACGACTCTCGCAACAACTCATTCTGCGGAACGCCGACGAGATTCAGGTCTACTTGCGCGACCGCGGCTATTTCAACGCGACTGTCGAACCGGTCGAACAACGCGGCCCGCGTGGTCTTCGCGCCACTGTTACCTACCGCGTCACCCCGGGCGAACAGTCACGTGTTGAAGCATTCAATATCAACATCAAGGGCTTCGACGCTTCGACCGTCCGCAATACGCTCACGTTGCAGCCCGGAATATCTTTCACGCGTGACGATCTTGCCGCCGACGTGGCCAAGATTCGCGACGCGCTGATCGCCAAAAACTTTCTGTCGCCCATGCTCGAAGACGCGCGCGTGGAAAGAGATGCAGACAAGAATACAGTCCGCATTACTGTGAACGGCGCAGTCGGACCGACAGTCAACGTCAAGGTCACGAATTACGAGATCAGCGAGAAGAGCCAGCGCGAACTGCTGCCAGTGAAACGCGAAGGCAACATTGATTACTCAGCGATCGTCGAAGGCGCGCGCCGCATTCGCAACAAGCTTCAGGAAGACGGCTACTTCTTCGCCGAAGTAACAGAGATTTGCCGCGTCAGCAATCCTCCCGCGGAAGTAGGTCCGAACGGCACGCCGGAAACCTGTCAAAACCTCAATCCGACCACGCTAACCGGTCACAACATCGAGATCGAGTATCAGGTCGAACAAGGCCGGCGCTTTCGTTTGAACGATATTCGCATCACGGGCACCAACAAACTCACCTACGACGACATCGCGCCGAACCTGAAAAGCCAGCAGGCAAACGCGATCGGTCTGATTCCGTTTCTCGGTTACGGGCGCGGCTACACGAGTTTGACCTTGCTCGAACAGGATCGCCGCACAGTCGAAGCGTTCATGCGCGATCTCGGCTATCGACAGGTGAGGGCGGAAGTGCTCCAGGGCGTCTCGATCGACGGCGACAATCTGATCATCACTTTCAACGTGACGGAAGGACCGCTCACGCGTATCGCAGGTGTCGAGGTCAAAGGAAACCAGATCTACACCGAGCAAAGGATTCGTGAGGAGCTCACAACCGTTATCGGCGGCCCTTACTCACGATCGCAGGCGCGCGCCGACGCCGACAAAGTGGCCCAACTCTACTCGCGCGAGGGGTACCTCAACGCGCGCGTGGATTTTTCGATCGTGGAGTTGCCGCAGAAAGGCGACGACCAGCAGGTTCGCCTGATCTACTCAATCGCCGACGAAGGCAGCAAGGTCTTTGTTAACCAGATCGTCGTCAACGGCGTCACCGGAAGCAGAAGTACCAGGCAAACCAAACGCGCCGCGATCAGGAGAGCGATTCCGCTGAAAGAAGGCGATGTGTTGCGCGCCGATCGCATCTCCGACGCCGAACGCGAGCTTTATCTCACAGACGCTTATCGCCAGGTGATCATCCGCACCGAGGCGGCAGGTGAAACTACCGGCGGCTATCAACGCCGCGACGTGATCATCGACGTCGAAGAGAAACCGCCGAACGTGATGGACTACGGCGGCGGCGCTTCGACCGACTACGGCGCGCTCGGCTTGTTTGAAATCAGCAACGTAAACCTGATGAACCGTCTGCGTCAGGGCGCGTTGCGTCTGCGTGCTAGCGGCCGCCAGCAACGCGTGCGTCTCGAGTATCTCGATCCGCGCTTTGCTCGTTACAACGAAACACAATTCGCCCCGCTCGCGATCTCGGTCGAATATCAACGAGATTCGACGATCACACGTTTCTTCCGTTCGGCAATCGATCGCGGCACGATGGGCATCGTGCAGCGTTTGGACGAGGATGGTAATCCGATCGACATCTTCGGCAACCAGGTCAACGAACCGACGATCAATCGTTTCACCGCCGCGGTGGAAACACAGCGTGTACTCGATCGCGATACGCGCACCATCGTCTTTGCTCGTTACAGCTACGAAGACGTTCGCCTGTTCAATCTCGAAAGCCTGGTTGTGCGACCGATTCTGGAACCGGACAGCAAGGTTCGTCTGTCGCGGTTTGGTATTTCGTTTGTCAGAGACACGCGCGAGCGTTGCGAGAAAGGTTTGCTCGCGCGCAGCCAGCGAGAAGACGACGAACAACCGGGCAAACCCGGCGAGATCTGCCGTTACAACCAGCTCGACGCGACGCGCGGCGGTTTTCTGAGTGTCGACTACGCGTTGGCGCTGCGACAGCTCGGCGGAAACATTTCGTTCAATCGCTTTCAGACGACTTACCGGCACTACTACAAAGCAAGCTGGCTGCGCGAAACGATTTTCGCCGGCAACATGACGCTCGGTTTGGCGAACCTGTTCAATCCAGTCGATCGCGACGGGAACGGCAGCATCGACGAGATCGATCGCACGCTCCCGATCAGTGAACGTTTCTTCTCGGGCGGCTCGACGACGTTGCGCGGTTTCAATTTTGAAGAGGCCGGTCCACGCGAAGTCGTGATTCCGGAAGGTGAGTTTCGTGACCAGGACAACAACGTAGTTTTTCTGAATCCGTTTACGGTGCCGGTCGGCGGCAACGCGCTCGCGGTGTTGAATTTGGAGGCTCGTGTTCCGCTGACGCGTTCGGTGCAGGTCGTGCCGTTTTACGATGGCGGCAACGTGTTTCGGCGCGTTGGAGAGCTGTTTGGTAAGAGTGATCCGGAACCGGTTCCACCCGGCGACATTCTCGCGGCGATTCGGGCCGTCAACCTGCGCGCGCATTGGACCAACACGGTCGGGCTCGGGTTCCGCTGGCAAACCCCGTTTGGCGGCGCGTTGGCGGTGGATTACGGGTTCCTGTTGAATCCGCCGGAGTTTTTGATTCCGCAGCGTGGGCCAAACGGTGTTTCGTTCGACGGCACGCCGGCCGTGTTCCGGCTGCACCGCGGAAATTTGCATTTCCGAATTACGCAGACGTTTTAGGCGGCTTATGAAGCAACTTCTGAAAACTTTGGTTCTCGTGCTGGCGTTTTCGTCAGTGTGTGCCGCGCAGCAAGTCGTCGACAGGATGGTGGCGACGGTAAATGCGGGTGTGCGGACCGAGTTGATTACCTATTCGGATCTCGTTTGGCAGTTGGCCTTGCAACCCGGCACGCAGTTGGATAATCCCACTTCTGACGAATTGAATCGCGTGCTTCGTTTGTTGATCGACCAGCGATTGATTCTTCAGGAGGCCGAGAGGCTGCCGACGATTGTGCCGACGCCGAAGGAGATCTCCGACGCGCGAGGCGAGCTGGCGCGCAACTTCCCTTCGGAACCGGCGTTTCGCGAGCGTTTGCAGCGCGTGGGATTGACGAGTGAAAAGCTTGACGAAATTATCGAGCAGCGGTTAAAGATGGAAAAGTACCTCGACTTCCGTTTTCGTAATTTCGTGGTGATTAGTCAGAAAGAGATCGCTGATTACTATCGCGACGTTTACGTACCGCGTTTTCGCTCACGCTTTCCCGGACGCATTGTACCGGCGCAGGAAGAGGCGCGAGCCGAGATCGAACAGACTTTGACGGAATCAAAGATCGAATCTGACATGGATGCGTTTTTGGACACGGCCCGCGAACGGGCCGAGATTGTGATGTTAAGCCAGGTGTAATTCAATGAGTGTTAATCGTCCCACCGTTGGCCTTGCACTCTCCGGTGGCGCCGCACGCGGCATTGCACACGTCGGTGTGATGCGAGCCCTCACGGAAAACAATATTCCCATCGATTTTATTGCCGGCACGTCAGCCGGTTCGCTTGTCGGCGGCGCGTGGGCGTCGGGCATGCCGTTGGACCAGATCGAAGAGCTTGGCCGCAAGATGCGCTGGCGCGACGTTGGGCGGGCGACGATCTCGCGTCTGGGCGTGCAGAGTAACGATCGGCTCGAACAATACCTCCGCGATCGTTTGCCGCTTCAGCGGTTTGAGGATTTGCCGGTGCCGTTTGCGGCGGTGGCGACGGAGTTGCAGACCGGCGCCGCGGTCGTGATGCGTGAAAAGGGTGATGTGCCATTTGCGATTCGTGCGAGTTGCGCGATTCCGGGTTGGTACGTGCCGGTGATCGATGAAAACGGACGCCAACTGGTCGACGGCGGGTTGGTCGCGGTGATTCCGGTGTCGGTTGCGCGCTCATTTGGCGCGGACATCGTGATCGCGGTTGACGTCAATGCGGCGGGCGCGAGTTTTCTTGGCTCGACCAGTTCGGTGATCGGCGTCGTGTTGCAATCGATGTTGGTCGTGCAGAAGACGGCCTCGCACTATCAACTTTCGATGGCTGACTTTGTTATCAGGCCGCAGATCGGCCACATTCGTTGGGACGAAATGGGACGCGCCGATGAATTGATGGCCGCCGGATACAAGGCGGGACTCGAAGCCGTGCCCGGGATTCTTGAGCTAATCGACTTTTCTAAAAATCCTCACGCGTTAAGCGTTTAATCAAAACATACAAAACTGAGAAGCACTGAAGGGTTGCGAGGAAGGTGGCAATCGAGGTTACATCCGTGCCCGACGCTGGTCGGGTCGAGTGGCTGGCGCACGTGTCGCGCCGTCTCATCCGGTTCAGCGTCCTCGTGATCGTCGCGGCGGCTGCGCTGGGTGGCGCGGCCCTCATTCGTTCTTACCAACACTACTCACAAATCATCGAGGCACGGCTGGCAAGTGGATACCTGACGAGTAGACCGGGATTGTACGCGGCGCCGCGCGTGTTGCAGGTTGGGCAGAAGCTGTCGCGCGAGAAGCTGGTCAATGGGCTGCGGCGCGCGGGTTATCTGGAGAGTAATGCGAGCAACGTTTGGAGCGGCAGTTTTATTGTTACGGAAGCGGGGATAGAGATTCGGCCGGGTCGCAGCACTCGAAGACAGCCGGCGCTCATGCGCGTTGGTTTTACCGGCGATGAGATTGTTGAGTTGAGTGGAGACGGCGTTGCGCTGGATTCGTTCACGCTCGAGCCGGAGGTGTTGGCAAACGATCTTTCGTCAAAAGGCGGCAAGCGTGAGGCGTTGAGCTATGGCGAGATTCCGCCCGTGCTGGTGCAGGCGATCCTCGCGATTGAAGACCGGCGTTTCTTCGATCACTCGGGCGTCGATGTCAGCGGTCTTGCGCGTGCGTTGTTGCGAAATGCGGGTGATGAAAAGTTGGGCCAGGGCGGTTCGACGATCACGCAGCAACTCGTCAAGAACACGTATCTCTCGCCGGAGAAGACGCTGCAACGCAAGTATGCCGAAGCGATGCTGTCGCTCGCGCTCGAGCGGCGTCTCTCGAAGGAAGACATCTTTGCGCTGTATTGCAACGAGATCTACTTGGGCCAACGTGGCGCTGTGGCTGTGCGTGGCGTGAAGGAAGCCGCGTCCGTGTTCTTTGGGAAGGAATTGCGCGATCTCACGCTCGCTGAGGCGGCGACGCTCGCGGGAATGATTCAGAGTCCCGCGCACTACTCGCCTTTGCGTAATCCGGAAGCCGCGCAGGCTCGCAGAAATATGGTGCTCGCGGCGATGCAGGAGAACGGCACGATCACGCGCGAGCAGAACGAAGCAGCCACTGCGGAATCGGTTAACGTCACGTCTCGTGTCGATCTCGACAATTCACTCGCGCCGTACTTTGTTGATTACGTAAATCGGATGGTTGATTCTTCAAGTGGAAGACGAGTCTACACGACGATCGATCTCGAGTTGCAGGATCGGGCCGAGCAGGCGCTGAGAAAACAGTTAGAACGTTACAAAGACCAGGACAAGAAGCCGCAGGCTGCACTGGTTGCTTTGGATCCGCATACAGGAAACGTGCTCGCGATGGTTGGTGGAAGTGACTACGCGAAGTCGCAGTTGAATCGCGCGACTGATGCTCGGCGTCAGCCGGGTTCGACGTTCAAACCGTTCGTTTATGCGGCTGCTGTCGAAGACGGTTTGTCGCCCGTGCAGCTGTTCATGGACGCGCCGCGTGAGTTTGTTTACGACCGCAAACGCACGTACCGGCCCGCGAATTACGGCGGCGGATATTCGATGGGCGAAGTGACGCTGCGCACCGGTCTCATCAAATCACTCAACGTCGTCACCGTTGACGTCGCGCTGCAAACCGGCCTCGCCCATATCGCAAATCTCGCTGTGGAGTTTGGATTGCCGAAGCCCGAGCGTTATCCGGCGCTGGCACTGGGCACGGAAGAAGTGACGCCGCTCCAGCTCGCGTCAGCGTACGCTGCTTTCGTCAACGAAGGCCGGCGTATCGATCCGAAAGTGATCACGAGCATTGACGAACCGCCTGCTGCGCACGCGTTGGAAAACAACACGCCGCAGGTTGTCAGTCCGACAACCGCCTACGTGATCACCAACATGCTTGCTGGCGTGATCGAGCGTGGCACCGCGCGCAAAGCTCGTGGCGCGATACCGGGCACGGCGATCGCCGGCAAGACGGGCACGTCACGCGACGGCTGGTTTGTCGGTTACTCGCCGAATCTTGTTTGCGTCGTTTGGATTGGTTACGACGACAACGCGCAACTCGGATTGACGGGTGCTGAAGCCGCGCTGCCTGCATGGGTTGAGTTTATGAAAGGCGCGGTCGCGGTGCGGCCTGACTTAGGCGGGCAAAATTTCGAGTGTCCGGAAGGCATCAAGTTTGTTGAGATCGATTCCGCGACGGGATTGTTGTCGACGTTGGGTTGTCCGCTGCGTGAGTTGATTGCCGTGACTGAAGCGGAGGCGCCGCATCTCGAGTGTTATCTGCACGGGAACTTGCCGGTGCAGAGTAGTCCGTTCGCAGAAAATATTGAGCGTAGAGAAACGAAGCCGGTAGAAGTTAGCAGCCACGGACGAACACGGACAGACACGGATCGGAGTGGAAGAAAGACGCTCGTGAACGAAATCAACGTTCTAAGATGACCTGCGCGATCGCGTGCTCGCTTGTGTGTGAGAGCGAGAGGTGTGCTGCGGTGGCGTTGAACTTTTTGAAAACCGTCAGCACTTCGCCGGTGAAGATCAGGTAAGGCGCGCCGCTGTCGCGTGCTGAAACCTCCACGTCCTGCCAGCTAATCCCACCTCGCCAGCCCGTTTGCAGTGCTTTCAAAGCCGCTTCTTTCGCGGCGAAGCGCGCGGCATAATGTTGCGCGGCCACGACGCCGCGGCTGTCGCAGTAATCGCGTTCGGCGCGCGTGAACACACGCTCGGTAAAACGCGGCGTGCGCAGCAGCACTTCGCGAATTCGGGCAACTTCGATAATGTCTATGCCGATGGAAACGATCACGAGTGACGAACAATTAACCCAAGCTGGATTTTACTGGCGCGAGCTTAACGGGTTGCGCGCGCTTGTTTGCCGCCCGCTGGAGCAGGACGGTTTTGTTAACGGTTTTTCGACGCGTCTCGGCGGCGTCAGCGCGATGCCGCATGAGTCGTTAAGTCTGGCGGGCTTTCACGACGACGCGGCGGAGAACATTCTGGAGAATCGCCGCCGCTTTCTCAAGCTTTTTCCTGGCGAGTGGTCCCTCGCGGGTTGTTGGCAGGTCCACGGTGCGGACGTGCGCGTGGTCGGATCGGTCGCGGAGGCGAAGCCGGCGGAAGATCAACTCGGCGAGACGATCTACTGCGACGTGATCGTGAGTAAGGCTGATGGCGTGTTGGCCGGTGTGAAGACGGCGGATTGCGTCCCGATTCTGATCGGCGATCCGCGAACGCGTTCGTTTGCGGCGGTGCATGCGGGTTGGCGCGGAACGCTGGAGTCAGCGGCGATCGCGGGCGTGAAACGTTTGAGTGATGAATACGGCGCGCGTGCGGAAGACTTGCGGGTGGCGATCGGCGCGTCGGCTGGGCCCTGTTGTTATGAAGTCGGCGCTGAGGTGATCGACGCGTTTACGAGTCGCTTTGCGAACGGCGCCGATCTGTTTACGCCGACGCGTCCGGGACATGCGCTCGTCGATCTGTTGAAAGCGAATCGAGATCAACTCGAGTCAATCGGCGTGCTGCCGGATCGAATTCACGTCGCGCCGCTCTGCACGATGTGCCGCACGGATCTCTTCTTCTCTTATCGACAGGAAAAGAAGATGCACGGAAAAGTCGGGCGGCTGATGGCGGTGATTGGCCGGGACCAGTTCACTCCACGTTGAGCCACATCTTTACTTCGCGCGTGACGGGCGGAAAGCACGCTTCGTCGTTGCACGCCTGAAAACGCAGCTTGCCTTTGATCTCGCCGGATGAGCCGCTGTAGTTTGCGGGTACTGTCAGGTTGAAACGCAGCGTCGCGCGGCCCTCGTAAACAGCCACCGCGCTTTTCGAAAACTTCAGGTTGCGCATGATTGCGCGTGGATAGCTGACTGGTCCAACTTTCATTCCCGATGGAGTTTCGATGTCGAGTTTTGTCGGGATGAGATATTTGTCGAGTGGCTTGTTTGATTGCACGTGCAGGCCCGCAGGAATTTCCATCACGACGCTGCCTCGCACGACGCGGCCTTTTTTGATTTTGTCCGGTGCGAGCGAGCCGTTGACCTTCACGTCGCTGGATGACTGCGGCGGCCGCGGATTTGAATGCAGGGTCGCTGGTAGCAGCAACACAAGGAGCAGGGATAAAGTGCTAAGGAACTTGAAGTGGTTAGACATTAATTAGTAACTCCGATGTTAAGTGTTTCCTGGCGCGCTGCCAGTTGCCCGCAGGCGGCAAAAATGTCGCGGCCGCGCGGACGCCGCACGTAGGCGTGAATGCCTTTCGACTCCAGAATCTTCTTGAAACGCGTCACGGTGTCTTCCGGCGAAGGCCGGTAGGGAAGCGGCTCAGCCGGATTGTGCGGGATCAAGTTTACTTTCGCTTTCAGGCCGTGGCGGTTTAGCAGATTTGCGAGCTGGCGCGCGTGTTCGTCTGAATCGTTGACACCCTCGAGCATGACGTACTCGAAAGTGAACAGTTCGCCCGGCTTCAAAGTTTTTTCAAAGACCTTGCAGGCCTTGAGCAACTCTTCCAGCGGCCAGCGCTTGTTGATGGGCATCAGTTCGTTGCGCAGCTCATCAGTCGGCGCAGCCAACGAGATTGCGAGATGCGGACGATCGCTGACCTTTGCGAGATCGAGAATCTTCGGAACGATCCCGGCGGTCGAGATCGTGACGCGATTCGGCACGATGTAGAGGCCGTTGCGATCAGCCATAATTCGCAGCGCTTTGAGCAGCGAGTCGAAATTGAGAAACGGTTCACCGGCGCCCATGCCGACGAGGTTCGTGCCGCGTGGCGGTTTCACGCCGGCGCCGTAAGCATCGTTGAGGGCGATCAGGATTTGTTCGACGATCTCGCCGGGTGTTAACGAGCGCAACAAACCGAGCTGCGCCGTGAGACAAAACGTGCATTGCAACGGGCAACCGGACTGCGACGAGAAACAGATCGTGTCGCGATGCTCTTCGGGAATAAAAACCGTTTCGACCGGAAGACCGTCGTGGGTCTTCATCAGATAGCGGCGCGTGCCGTCGGACGAGATGTAGCGCGATTCGACCTTGAGTGTGGATGCTTGTCCGAGTTCATTTAGCCGCGCGCGTAGTTCCTTCGGCAGGTCCGTCATCTCGTCGAAACTGCGCAGGCGACGGTGCTGCAGCGCGGCGAAAATCTGCCGGCCGCGATACGCCGGTTCTCCCATTCCTTCGACAAACTCGACCAGTTCCGGCTGGGAGAGCCCGATTAATTCAACCCGCTGTGTCATTGCAAATTTATCTTAGCATCTGAGGCCGATTCGTACGTATTAGTGGCGGAAATGTATGCGCCGGTTGTTTAGGTCACGTGAATCTCTTATTGGGGCGGTCGTTGCGATGGCGATTGGCTGTGCTGCGTTCGTGTATGGCTTGCGTTGGCTGGAGTCGGCGATGACGTTTCATCCCGTGCGGCTCACGGCGGACCAGCGCATTTCGCCGCCAAATGGCGCTGAGGAGGTCTGGTTCACCGCAAAGGATGGGACGCGTTTGCATGGTTGGTACTTCGCCAGCAACCAACAGCCGCAAACTACGATCATTTACTTTCACGGAAACGGTGGAAACATCTCGAACGTGGGCTGGTTGGGCGAGAGCCTCGCAGGACGAGGGTTCAGTGTGCTGTTGTTTGATTATCGCGGTTACGGTTTGAGTGATGGATCGACGCTGGACGAAGACGACCTTTATCTCGACGGCGAAGCCGCGTGGGAGTTCGTCGTTAACGAGAAGAAAGCTGCTCCTGAAACGGTGGTGCTCTACGGTCAGTCATTGGGAACCGCGATCGCCACCGATACGGCGTCGCGCAAGAAAGCCGGGGCGCTGATACTCGAGTCAGGATTCAGTTCGGCGAGTTCGCTGGCGGAAACGGCGCTGCCGTGGCTACCGCGGTTTTTACATGCTCTGGGAAGGAATCGATTCGAGTCAGCGCGCAAGTTGGGATCTGTAAAGGTGCCTGTTCTTGTGAGTCACGGAGATCCGGATGACGTTATTCCGACAAACGAAGGCCGGGCACTCTTTGCGGCTGCAAACGAACCTAAGCAGCTTTTAATAGTGCCCGGCGCGGGTCACAATGTTTTCGGTTCTGCCGGAACAGCCTACCTGGACCAGGTCGACGAGTTTATTCGTCGCGCTACTGAACCACGCTGAACTTCTGCGACGGCGATAGCGACTGACCGGTGACGCGATCGCGAATGCGGATCGCGACTTCGTAATCGCCGATTGAGAGCTGGCGCGTGTCGATCAGGCGAGCGAGCGTCAGACGCTGGCCGGAATCGCTCAGTCCCTTCCAGTCTTCAGATTGCTTGCCGACTTCCTTGCCGTCTTTCATCAGCGCGTATTCGACGTCGACTGACGGGCGCAGTGTCGTTTGATCGATACCGGCATTGTAAATCTGGAGATAGACGCCGACCGGCTGGCCGCGGTGATAAACGCCTGAGACGTTTGGAATGACCTTCGTCGTGCCGATGACGAACTGGCCCACCGCTGGTTGGTCCACGAGACTCTCCAGCTTCGCGGCGAGAATCATCGTCGACGTCGAGAGTTTTTCCTGATCGTAGCGCGGAACAGTGAAACCGAGTTGTTTCAAACCGGTCGCACCCGATTCAACGTCACGCACGATCACGTCCACTTTGTACGTGCCCGGAGCAAGTGGAACTGCCTTCTGATACGCGGACTTTCTACCTCGCGCTTCTGTGAGCTCTTCGGCAGTCGCGGTCGTAATGACCGGATCTTCAAAGATGCCAACGCGGCGGCCGGCGACTGAAGTGATACGCGCGAAGATGTTCATGCGCGCTTGCTGTAGACCACCGCTGTCCGTGAAAACGAGATCTTTGTTCTCGGCCTGAATCGTAAAGGCCGTGATGACGCGTTCGTCTGACTGCCGGAAGAAGTCGATTCGCAGATCGAAGTTGAGCGGGTTCTCTTCCACGACGCCGGTGTTAACCGCAGTGGCGAGATCGTTGAACTTTACTTGCGGCGGACGGCTCAGGTCCGCGAGCAATTGCAATCGTGAAAACGGGCTGTCTTGTTCGCGCTGATAGCTCATGCTGCCGACGCCGCCGATGCCTGCGATGCGGTCAGCTTTGCTGCTCAGACCGAGCTGTTCGGACAAAGTGAGACCCGCGCCCGGGACCATCAGCATCGCGTCTTTCTCATTCGGATTTCGCGCGATGCGATACTCGCCACTGCCTGTCGGATCGACGAATTCGATCTCGATACCGGAGCCGACGCCGGCGATGTAGCGATAGAACCAGAT
>DASUPR010000340.1:0-4239 GCA_036281015.1 Pyrinomonadaceae bacterium | reverse complement strand
ACCGCTTTGAACTGCGCTTCGTTGAGTTCCTGTTCGTAGTCGATCGCGCGTGTGCCTGGCGCGGCGCGTTTCAGAATCAAGCGCGTCGTGGAAGCAACCGGAAGCGTCTGTCCTAGATCGAGAGCACGTTTGATCTGTTTGAGCTCGGCGGCGAGTTCGTCGATGGTTTGGTAGCGTTCGCGGGGCGTCTTCGCGAGCGCTTTCGTCAGGATTCGTTGTAGTTCGGAAGGGAGCTGCGGACGGCCGTCACCGGGAAACGTCGGTGCGCGATGCAGGATCGCGTGCATCGTGTCGATGTGGTTGTCGTGAACAAACGGAGCCGTTCCAGTCAGCATTTCGCAAAGCACCACGGCGAACGAAAACACGTCGCAACGGCGATCGACTCGTTGGCCCAACAACTGTTCCGGCGCCATGTAGTTGACTGTTCCCATCAACGTGCCGGATTGAGTTTCTACGCCGCGGATCAGCGTTTTCTGGTCGCTGTCGGCGACGAGCGCGCGATCGCGTTCGGCGACGAGTTTGGCGAGACCGAAGTCGAGAATCTTGGCGTAGCCGTCGCGGCTCAGCATCAGGTTCTCGGGTTTTAGATCGCGATGGATGATGCCGAGTTCGTGTGCGCGAGCGAGTCCGGCGGCGATCTGGATCGCGATCTCGATCGACTCTTTCAGTTGCAGTTTGCTTGCCCGGATCTTCTGCCGCAGGGTTTCGCCCTCGATAAACTCCATCGCGATGTAAGGCTTGCCGTCGTCTTCGCCGACTTCGTAAACGGTCAGGATGTGTGGATGCGTCAGCGCCGACGCGGCGCGTGCTTCCTGGAAGAAACGGCGGCGGCGGTCCTGTTGCGAGACGTACTCCGGCGGCAGCACTTTCAATGCGACGGTGCGGTGCAGTTTGTTGTCGTAAGCTTTGTAGACCGCGCCCATGCCACCCGCGCCGATGGGCTCGATGATGCGGTAGTGGGCGATGGTTGCTACGGGAACGGCTTGCATGGCTGGAGCCTAACGATACCAACTCAGCTTTTTGGGAACAAGAACCAAGGTCGTAGAATGGTCGTATCTTCCAGCAACCTTCGATAGGAGCTGCCTATGATCTGTCCGCGTTGTTCTTCAAACCAAACCGACGATGTGAAGTTCTGCAAGTTTTGCGGGGCCAATTTGCAGGCCGTGCGCGAAGCGCTCGACAACCGCGAGGCGGGAAGCAAGTTTGACTGGGGCGACACTTGGGTCGCGGAGATGTTCCGTTCGGGACAGGCGGCCGAGTTGCGCAAGCTGGAGATGGAGCGGCGCATGGGCATCACGCCTGAGGTCAAGCGCTACAACGAAATCAAGGCGGGTGTGATCACGAGCAGTGTTGGTGTGGGAGTTTCGATCTTCTTGTTTGTGTTCATGCAGGGGTTGGTGAATGTTGTTGGGCCAGAGGCGGCGCAGATACTGCCCCATCTTTGGATTGCGGGTGTGATTCCGTTCTTTGTCGGCGTGGCGCTGATCATCAATGGTCTGGTGGTGAGCAAGCGCATGGCTGAGGTTCAGGAACGTGAGATGCGAAAGCTCAACTCGCCCGGCGTTGACGCTTTTACTGCTGAGACCGCAGCGCAGCGAAGCTTGCGGCCGGCGGAAACGAACGAGTTTATCCCGACCGGGTTTAGTGTGACGGAACAGACGACGAGACACCTGGCGGGTTCAGAGCAGAACCCGAAGCATTGAAAATTTATGAATCGAATCAAGGGTTTGGAAAAGAGTGAAGCGCCGTGGCATCTGCGTTGGTTCTACACCACGATGCGCAAGATGTTTGGCAAAGATCTGACGCCGGTGAAGATGCAGATGAAGGCGCCGGGTTTGGTGTGGGGCAGTGTTGGGATGGAAGCCGGACTGGGCGCGAAGCGGCGCGTGTCGTTGCGGTTTATTCAGTTGGGGAAAGTGCGCACCGCCGCGCGTGTTGGGTGTCCGTTTTGAGTGGACATCAATTCTGCCGTTGGCAGAAAAGCCGGATTAACGGATGAGAAATTGTTGGCGCTCGCCCGCGGCGACCTCACGCCGTTTTCGCGCGACGAACTTCTTGTGATCGAGCTCGCCGACGCGATGGTGGAAACACCATCAAACATCTCCGACGATCTCTACGCGCGTCTCCGCGAAAAATTCTCCGAAGAGCAACTCCTCCAACTCAGCGCCCAAATCGCCTTCGAAAACTACCGCGCGCGTTTGAATCGTGTGTTCGATGTTGGGAGTGACGAGATTTACAAACCAGCCGCCGTCCAAGTCAAACCGACTTGAAGCTTATCTCGTTGGTGGGTGTTTGTGCTGAAGTAATAGCCGTAACGCATCATTGACGGCCTTGGCGTCCGGAAAGGCGGCGGCGACGTCTGGGTCAAGCAGGACCAGGTTGGTCCCTTCGCGATATCTTTCGACGTACTTACCGCGTACGTGGCCATTCAGCTTCGAAAAGTCGTACTCCGGTCGCAAGTCGTCTTGTTCTTCCTCGCTACCCTTCTTCATAAAACTGTCTTTCTCCATGTGTTGCTTCGCGGGCGCTGATGATTCGTACAACGTGGCCGTCGTCGGTGTGCGCCACGACCAGAATTCTACCCGATTCGGTCGAACCAATGATAATGAAACGGTGCTCGTCCAGCGAATGATCCGGGTCGGGCAGGGTATCTGAGAGAGGATCTCCAAACACCGTTACAGCCTCTTCGAAAGAGACTCCGTGTTTGTTTAGGTTGCGTGCTGCTTTCTGTTCGTCCCATTCAAATTGCATGTTCTAACCCTTCGTGAGGTTTTCGAGTTCTTCGGGTGTCCTGGGCCAGTCGTCTTTTAACAAACGGGAGAGGGCGCGGTCGGCAAGGAGTTTGCCGCCGGTTTGGCACTTGGGGCAGTAGTTGGTTTCGTTGGAGCCATAACGGATGCGCTGGATTTTACTGCCGCAACGCGGACAGGGTTCGCCGTACTTTCCGTGCGTCGCCATGTCGGGACGAAAGGCCGTCACCTTTTCCGGAAAACGTCCGCGATACTCCTCACGCAGGCGTTCAATCCATCCAGTCAACGACGATTTGATCGCGTCGAACAGGCGCTTGATCTCATCCGGAGTGAGTTTTTGTGTGAGCACAAACGGCGAGAGTTGCGCGGTGTGGAGAATCTCGTCGGAATAGGCGTTACCGATGCCGCTCAGGATGCGCGGGTCGGTTAGCGCGCGTTTCAGCGTGTGGTTCTTCGCCTGAAGCGCGGCCGCAAATTCTTTTTCAGTTACGTTGAAGACTTCGATCCCGCCCGGATCGAGACGCGCCAGACCTTCTTCCCCTTCGACCACGTGCAGTGACGCGCGCTTCTGCGTGCCCGCTTCGGTCAGCGTCAGGGTCCCACTGCCGAACACAAATGACGCGATCGCTCGCGCCTTCAGAGCCTTCGCACGGTCTTCATACCAGTGCAGACGCCCGGCGATCATCAGGTGCAGAACGAGCCACAGATCTCCTTCTACACCGATACAGATGCGCTTGCCGAGCCGCCGCACCTCCGTGACCTTCCGCTTTTCGACACTCGACAGCGGCGGCACAGCCGTGCGCAGCAGGAACGGACTCGCGACGAGCACACGTTCCAACGTAGCGCCTTGAATCCGTTGCTCGAGAGCCTCGATGTAGACCGTGATGTCCGGAAGTTCAGGCACTAACGTCGGTAACGATTCCCTAGACTGTGCTGCGGCGCCTGATCATGCGCCAGATCCAGAGCACGAGGATCGCGCCCAGGACCGAAGGCAGCAGTCCTGCAGGATGAAAGCCTCCGTCTGCGGTATCGGATCGCCAGATGGCCATCCATATCAGGCCGCCGACGATCGAACCCACGACTCCGAGTAGCATTGTTGCTAACCAGCTCATTGCATCCCGGCCAGGCATGATCAAACGCGCCAGGGCGCCGGCGATCAACCCAATGATCAGCCACCAAATGAAACTAAGCATAGTTATCTCCTCAGTTTAAGCAAAGCATCTGCTTTGCAGGGGGCTGCGCGGGGGATCAAGGGTGAACGATGCCGCGTTTATACTACAAGCCACAAGAAAGCACAAAAAGCACGATCGCTTCGCAGCGCGCCGCCCGCAAGTTCGTTAAGTGGCTGGCATTCACGGGCGGGCGGTTCTAGAATTCACAACTCTTAACAAATTTTTACCTGCGCTTGACACAGCCCCGGCCCAGTGGGCGGTATTCTCCGACACGCTGTGCAACAATTCGTGGAGGCTGGAATGAAGTCGAGGAGAGA
>DASUPR010000339.1:0-6358 GCA_036281015.1 Pyrinomonadaceae bacterium | reverse complement strand
AGCCGGAAGGTGCGGACTGGATGAGTTTCGAATCGATCGTTAATGGCCGTGCGATGGTCCTGAACTACTCCGGCATCCCCTTCCGCCGCATGTTCACGCCGTAGTTGCTATTCACGCTACAAACTTTTTTTGAGCTCTGCCACGGGCTGCCGCCCAGCTCTACGCCGGCTCCGCCGCCGGATGTGAGGCACGGCTCTGCGCGCAGGTTACGGCCCGGCTCCGCCGCCGGATGTGAGGCGAGGCTACGCCTCGCCGCTAAAGTAGAAAAGGGACATGGGCTACGCCCCTGGTACGGCCTCTGGCCCAAAGGTTTTGGGGCATAGCCCGACCCCAGGGCCCAGCCCAACGGTTTTTACGCCCCCTTACGGCAAGGCGTAGCCTTGCCTCACATTCGGCGGCGGAGCCGCGGTCACTTAGGGCGAAAGGGCCGAATGCTTCAGCGTGGAGGGTTGCTGATGCGGTAGAGATGAGTGGCGCTGCGGATGAAGAGGGAGTTGTGGGAGATGGCAATGGAGGCGAGGGTCGAGCCTTCGAGTTGGTTCGTGGCAAGGTGCTTTAGTTGGCGGCCGGGGGCGATGACGACGGAGATGCCGTCTTCACTCAGGAAGTAAATGCGGCCGTCGGCGTAGACGGGAGACGCGGAGTAGGTGCCGTCGAGACGCGCGCGCCAGAGTTCTTCCCCGGTCCTGGCGTCGATGCAGGTGGCGACGCCGTTGTCGTTCACGATGTACAACTCGTCGCCGACAAGCAGCGGTGAAGGCGTCCGTGGAATCGCGCGTCCGAGCTTCCACGCGATCTTCGACTTCGTAACATCACCACGCCCATCCGGCCGCACCGCGAGCAGCGACGGTTCCTGAAAGCCTGTGCAAATGAACACGAGCCCGTGGCCATACACCGGCCGCGGCACATTCGAAAATCCGTCGCCGTATTTCACGCGCCAGATCTCTTTGCCGGTGCGCGGCTCGTAGGCAATCGCCTGAAACGCGCCCGGACTGATCACCTGATCGCCCTCGGGCAAGTTCACGACGAGCGGCGTGGTGTACGCCTGATAACCCTCACGCATTTTCTTCCAACGAACTTTGCCCGTCGCTTTGTCGAGCGCGACCACATACTGCGACTCGATCCCGTCGCAGCTCACGATCAGCAGGTCGTCGTAAACGATCGGCGATCCGCCTGGTCCATGCTGGCCGTTGTCGTACTCGAGCTTCGTCTTCCAAACGATCTCGCCCGTTTGCGTGATGCAAGCCGTGCCGTAGGCGCCGAAGTGCAGGTAGACGCGGTCGCCGTCGATCACCGGCGTCGGCGATGCGAAGCTATTCTTTTCATTCATCAACTTCGCCGACTTGAGCCGAAAGATCTCGACGTTCTGTTGAATCGCGCCCGTGTTCACGTCGACAGCGATCGCGCGCAACGAACGTCCTTCTTCAGTCGCCGTCGTCAGCCAGATACGATCACCCTGAATTACAGGCGACGACCAGCCACGGCCGGGTATCGCGATTTTCCAGCGAACGTTTTTGTTTTCACTCCACGTGAGCGGCAAGTTGCGTTCGTCGGAAACACCCTGGCCTGATGGCCCGCGACACTGCGGCCAGTCAGCGGCAAGGATTAGCGAAATGAAAAGCAGGAAAATCACATCAACAACGACTCGACGCGATGGGCGTGGACCATCTCTTCGCACGGCGACCACGCGAAGACTGTGAAGCGTCCATCCTGCGACGCCACGAGCGCTAGCGTGTCGCGCTGATCGTAGACAAACTGCGCCGCCGACAAGTGTCTCGTTCCGCCATGCTCCGTCGGCTGCACGACGATGCCGACATTTCCCACAACCGGTTCGGTAATCACCCACTTATCGACCAGAAAACTCAAATCGTGACGCCGGATCTTCGCGCCAAACGCAAGCACCTCATACTGATCGTTAATCACCAGCGCGCCATCAACCGCCGTGAGCCCGCCAATCGTATCCACCGCGCGCCGCATCGCACTCTCCCACTGCCTGCGATCTTCGTGATCCACATCAACTTCATTACGCACCAGGTCATGCAGCGACGAAAACGACGGCGCCACCGAATAAAGAATCGGCTGCGCAATCGACTCACGCCAGCGTTCGTCGCCAGTCGGCACTACGAGCAAACTCCCACCGTGACCATGCGCCCGCATCGACGCTGCCAGTTGGACCAGCACGTTTAGCGAATGATGCGGACCGTTGGTCGCCGCCGCCGTGAACGCCAGCAGCGCCTTCAACAACGACGGACAGTCAGGCAGGCTCGTCCCTTGCTCGTCGATGATTTTCACGGTCTCGCCGATAAGCACCGCGACGTTCGCGTACTTACCAAACCCGTCGAGCCGGCGATGCTTCACAACCAGCAAACCCGGTTCGACGTCTTCAAGCACAAAACAGAAACTCGGAATCGTGCGCGTCGCGCCCCACACGCGCAGTTCGTTATCAAACGTCCACACGCCGAGATGAATCTCCGGCCGTTCGACTGCCGGCGCGAGTTTTCTGAGCACGCTCGCGGTCAACGACAGCGGACGCTCGAACATCAACGGCTGACCCGCGGCGTCGGGCGGCAGATAAGCCAGCGAGATCTTCGGAAAGCGGCCTTCTTCAGGTCGAAAACTGGCCCAGAACGTCGCGTCGATTATGGCCGCTATCGATTGCGCATCGGGTTGCGGCGCAAGGCCGTCCTCGCCCGCGCGGCGCGCCTCGGCATGATGTCGCTTGAAGTGTGCTTCGATCTCCGGCGCCGCCGCGCTCGCCGCCTGGTATGTTGGAACAGTAGTAATCATTGCGTAGTCAATTTCTTCAACGCCTCCGTGGCGTTCGTGTTCTTCGGATTCAGTTCGAGCGACTTCTTGTAGTTCGCGATCGCGAGCTCTTTGTCGCCGTTCGCCATGTACGCTTCGCCGAGACTGTCGTAAACGTTAGCCGACTTCGGATACAACTCGACGTTCAGCTTGAAATAAGCGATCGCTTCCGGCAACTTCTTCTCGCGCAGAAATCGGTAGCCGAGGCCGTTGATACGCGCCTCGGTCACGGCCGCGTTATCGGGTTTTTCTTTCTTGATCTGGCGGTAACCTTCGATCGCCTTTTCGATGTTTCCCGCCATTAGATGCTCGAAAGGGACAAGGGCGTCTGCCGGCACCTTCGGCACGGTCGTGATGTTGCCGGCGGGGAAGGTGACTTTCAGTTCGTTCACGCCCGCGGCGCTTTTAACAAACGTGTACTTCAGGTTCTGCTCGCGGCGGATGAATGTGTTTTCCGAGACCGGCAACAGTTCAAACTTCACGTCAGCCGTCGGACGAACGACCAGCTTTCCTTCTTCGCGAGCGACGGTGAGAATCCGATCCGGATTAATCTGAAAGCGCCCGGTGTACTCGTCGAGCTTCGTAGCATCGAGCGAAATGATTTCGTTAACGGCCGGCAGAAACTCATCCCACTGATACGCATAAGCGACACCGCGGAGCACCTCTCCCATGATTTGGCCGTTGTCGGAATTGACCATGACCACAACGCCGTAACCCTTGTCGCGATGCATCAGCATCGACGCCCGAAAGCCTTCATCGGCGCCGTCATGGCCGAAGTAAACAGAGTTCCCGCGCTTGTCGATAAAGAACCCGAGACCGACGTTCTCCATGAAAGGCGTGACCATCTTGTCGATCAGGTCTTTCGGCAGGACCTTGTTTGACTTCCCGGCGTAAGAAAGCTGAACTTCGATACCAAACTTGGCGAGGTCTGCCGGAGTGGTCCATAATCCTGCTGCCGCCATCTCCGGGTAGACGTGAATCTTTCCGGCGACGAGCGCGCCGTCACCACGATGTCCCGACGCGGCTTTCTTGCGCCAATCATCCGGGAGCGGTTGGCTGTAAGTGCTGTTGGTCATGTTGAGGGGACCAAGCACTGTCTCTTTCGCAATCTCGGGATACGGTTTCTTCTCGATGTCCATGATCGCGAGTTGCGCGATGGTCGAGCCGCCGCCGGAATAACGAAACTTCGTGCCCGGTTCCATATCGACTCGCACCGCCGCGGTGTTGGCGGGTTCAGTGCCATCGAGCACCTGAGGCAGCGTTGGAATCTTTTCGCCCGTGGCGTAACCGGGAAAACCGTGCACGGTGAGACCACCGGTGTGACTCAACAAATTCGCGAGCGTGACTTTCTTCTTCGCGGTGAATTCGTTGTCGGGCAGCTTCCACGTGACGAGCTTGTTGTTGATGTTTTCGTCGAGTGAGATCTTCCCTTGCTGCACTCGTTTCAGCGCTACCATCGCCGCCACCGGCTTACTGATCGAACCGGCCTGGAAGAGGGTTTCCGCGGTTACGGGTTCTTTCGTTTCGACGTCTTTGACGCCATAACTGCGCGCCCATTCGACTTTGAAATCTTTCACGACGGCGATACTGAGGCCCGGAACTTTCCAGTGCTTCATGCGCTCTTCGAGAGACCACGGCTGGTCGCCTTTGATCAATACGGCCGGCAAGAGGCCGTGCTCGACGCGTCTGATCTGCGTATCAACGCTCGTCTGAGCGAGTGCGGCGAAGGGAAACAGATTGATCAGTAACAGCAGGAACGAGATGGTTTTTTTCATAGGTGCACTCGTAGTTATCGGCCGGTGAACAGGGTATTTTCGTCGACAAAGCAGAGGCCGTTGCCCCACGGGTCATGCGCGTAAAACGATCGCTCGCCCCACGGGCGTGTAACAACGTCGCCGGCGTTTGCGCCGTGTACGTCTTCAGTCGACAAACAGTTCAACTCGCGCGCGCGTGCGTGAAACGCGTCGACATCATCGACCGCAAAATAGATATAGTCGGGCAGTGCCTTCGGTTGCAGACCGGGGATGTTTTCGCCGTTAACGTCAACCAGCGCGAGGATCACCGGACCGCAGTCGATGTAATGCCGCGAGGCGCGTGGGATTCTTCGTCCACGATCGCCGAGCAGCTTGCCGTAAAACTCTTCCGCGCGGTCGAGATTGTCGACTTGCAGAATGATTCGGTAGAGTGTGGGGGCCATTGCCGCGGTCCTTTCAGCGCCAGAATTGAGCCACAGATTAACGCAGATGAGGACGGATAAGAAAATCCCGTTCAGTTTTGTGCTCGACGAGCTGGAGCCGATTCGCCCGCGCGTCAAACGAGCGTTTGGTTTCACCTACGTTTATCTGGATGACAAACTGCTCTGTGGCCTGCGTGGCGCCGCGAAGTTGCCGTCGTGCAATGGGCTTTGGTTGTTTACTACGACCGAGCACATTGATAGCCTTGGCCGTGAATTTCCTGAACTACCGCGCCGTTATCTCTGGCGCTCCGGCAAGAAAGCGTGGGTGATCCTCGCCTCGCGTTTTGAGTTTTTCGAGGAGTATGCCTTCAAAGCCTGCGAGTTGATACTGAATGGAGACATTAGAGTCGGGAGAGTGTGATGCATGGATAAAGATGAACCGGAAACAGGTCTGAGCTTCGAGCGGGTCGTGTTTTTCAGCGACGCTGTGTTTGCGATCGTGATCACGTTGCTGGTGCTCGAGCTCAAGGTGCCGCACATCGCCGAGCACACGGATTCAGCGCTGCGCCATGCGCTGTTCGAACTGGGTCCGCGCGTGATCGGATTTGTCGTCAGTTTTCTGATCATCGGGGTGATGTGGATGGAGCACCATCGCATCTTTCGTTACATCGACAACTACAACGCCGGCTTGTTGTGGCGAAATCTTTTGCTGCTGCTGTGCGTGTCGTTTGTGCCTTTTCCGACGGCTTTGTTCAGCGAGAATTTCTGGAGCCGCACGGCGTTCATTCTTTACACCGGCAGCTTCGGTGCGGTGGCGACGGCGAAGCTTTGGATTTGGCGACACGCGGTGACGAGCGGGCTTTTGAAGAAGAGTGTTGGCCCGGAGCTCGAACGGCGTATTTCGCGGCGTTCGCTGGCGGTGCCGTTGGCTTGTGCGCTCGCGATCGCGTTGTCGTTTGTTAGTGTGCTGGTTGCGCCGATCGCATTTGCGTTGATTCCGGTGTTTGCGCGCGTGCTCGATCCGACGACAAAGAAGGCCACGGATTACGCGGATGCAGTGGAGGAATCGGCGTAAGGATATGGATTCCAAAATTCGCGCGCTTGCAGAAAAGCTCTGGGATTATCACCGCCTAAATCACCAACTCGCGCCCGCAGACGCTATTCTCGTGTTGTGCAGTCACGATGAACGGGTGGCGGAACGTGGGGCGCAGTTGTTTCTCGAAGGTTTTGCGCCGGTGCTGATCTTCTCAGGTGGGCAGGGCGCGATCACGCAACGGCTCTGGAACGAACCCGAAGCGGAACGTTTCGCGCGCATCGCGATGCGCATGCACGTCCCGCACGATGCGATCCTGATCGAGTCGAAGTCGACTAACACCG
>DASUPR010000338.1:0-4726 GCA_036281015.1 Pyrinomonadaceae bacterium | reverse complement strand
TGCCCGCCGTGGACGCCGACGACAGCGAAGAGCACGAGCAGAACGGTGATGACGGGGATGCTTCTTGGGTGTTTGGTGATCATCGTTTGGTCAGTTTCCTATGTACTTGGCGTAGAGCGAGCGGGCGGTGGCGATTTGATCGGTACCGCGGACTATCGAGCGCGCATCCTGAAAGACCGTGAGTTCGAATGGTCCGGTTTTGAAGCGCAGCAGGTATTCGTTGAACTTCACGTCGCCGGCCGGACGAAGCTTTTCGGCTAGCGAGTGAAAATTGATGCTGGTTGGTTGTGATGGGGAGATCTGGATTGCATCGCGGCCACAGAGCACGGCGGCAGTTTCGCTTGAAGTTGGTTCAAGAGTTTCGTATTGGCCCAACCCGCAGGTGCGACAATCGAATTCGGGGCCAGAGTCGGCCAACTTGCGCCACTCGTTGCGCCAGAGGTCAAACATCACGAGTGATTTGTGAAGCTCAGCGATCTGGCCAGTAAGCAGTTTGAGAGTCTCAGTGACTTGTACCGCGGATATGACGCTGACGATCGGCATGATCACGCCCGCAGTGTCGCAGGTCGGCGCGCTCGCCGGCGATGGCGTCTCATCAAAGATGCAACGCAGGCATTCGGATTGGTGCGGGCGAATCGTCATCGTCACGCCGTACGAACCGATGACCGCGCCGTAGATCCAGTTTGTTTCATGCTTCACGCAAGCATCATTGATGAGATAGCGCGTCGTGAAGTTGTCGGTACCGTCGAGTACAACATCGCAGCCCTCGATCAAGCGTTCGATGTTTGAGTAGTTGACGTCCGCGACGTGCGGCTCGATCTCGATCTCGGAGTTGATCTCGTGCAAATGATTCGCGGCGGCGATCGCTTTTGGCAGACGCTTTTCGGCGTCGCTTTCGGTGAACATCGTCTGGCGTTGCAGGTTTGAGGGTTCGACGAAGTCGCGATCGACAAGACGGATGCGCCCGATGCCGGCGCGGCCTAAAGCTTCCGCGTGCGCGGAGCCGAGGGCGCCGCAGCCCACGATTAGAACGCGCGCTGCGAGGAGTTTGCGCTGTCCCTCTTCTCCAATGCCGTTGAATAGGATTTGTCTGCTGTAGCGATCGTCCACGCGGCTGCAAGTATAACAAGGAAGATCACGGTATCAGAGCGGCTGTGGCTGCGTCGTACATGACGCTTGCGGGCGGGGTTTTGCCCGTCCAAAGCTCAAACTGGAGGCGCGCCTGGGCGACGAGCATTTTCAATCCACCCAGCGTTTGGCAGCCCGCAGCGCGGCCTTCTTTCAGGAATCCGGTTTCAATCGGGTTGTAGATGAGATCGTAAACGAGCCCCGCGCCGGCAAGTTGTTCGGCTGTAGCGGGAGATTGCGGTGTAGCATTGATCACCACGTCATACCCCGCAAACGTAGCCTCCGACAACGCTTCACACGCAACCCCAAAGTTCTCGCTCATCGGTTTTGCTTTGATTGGAGCGCGTGCAAATAGCGTCACGTTCGCTTGATCCCTTCTAAGAGCCCACACGGCAGCGCGCGCTGCGCCGCCTGCGCCAATCACCGCCACTCGCAAGTCTTTCAACGAACCGAGAACCTCTCGCAACGGCTCAATCAATCCGTGTACGTCCGTGTTGTATCCGTGTAGTTCGTGGTCTTCAACGACCACCGTGTTGACCGCGCCGATCTCCTGCGCTTCCGGCGAGATCCAGTCCAACAGTTCCATCACGCTCGACTTGTGCGGCGCGGTGATACTCAGCCCGCGCACGTTCCAATCCAGTTCGCGTGTTTTCGGATGAATCATTCGTCGGAAGAACGACTCAACATCACGCACTTCCAGCGGCAGGTAAACTCCATTCACATCTTCTACCGCAAACGCCGCGTTGTGCATGTGCGGCGAAACGGAGTGCATCACCGGCAACCCAACCAGGCCGCAGATCATAGTCTCGCGATCGATCTCGTCGATGTGATAAACAGAACGGAGTTGCTGTGCGTTGACCTGCCCGGGCGCGGTCGCACTCGTATCTTCCAAAGAACCGTAAGTCAGGTACGCACCGCGCGATGGTCCAAGAATACGCGTCGAAATCCCCGCGTTTCCCATCGCGATCGCGATCAACTCGCGTTGCTCGTTGCTCGCTCGATCCAACAGATGAAAAACGCGGATACAATCCGTGATCTGATCTGCCTGCACGGCAATCTTAACGATCCGCGCAGGCGTCGCGGCGAGTCGTTCGTAGATCTCTTCGAGGTCATCAGGAACACCGCTGAAGTCATGATGCGAGACGATAACCTTAGGCCAGTCAAACGAAGACGTAAGAACCAGATCCGCTTCGATGTCGCATAACAAATCGGCCTTTAAATCCCTTTTCCAAAAGGCCTCTCGCTCGCGGCGCGTCAAGTTCCTATGACCGCCCTGCTCAACCGGTCGGAGGGTAAGGATAAAAGGTCCCGCCAGCTTGCGGGTTAAGGAATCAAGGCAGGGAATGAGGTCGCTGTTCTCCAGGCAGTCCAACCGCAGCTCGACGATGTCGCCAACCGCACTTGCGCGCGCGCACGCCTCCTCCATCTCCGCAAAACTCTTCGCGCAGACCGGCACACAAACGCGCACTCTATTTTCGTTCCTGAGCTTCGAGGTGTCTCGTGGGTGCTTCAACTCCAAGATGGCGGGTCGTGCCTTCAGTCACACTCGGCACCGGCGGTCTCAATTCATCCGTCCTGCGCGGCAACACCGCCGGCTCCTGATACTGTATCACCGGCTGCATTCGCGGCTGCGCTATCAAAATGCGCTTCTCTCTGTCTCTGATGCGAATGTACTGCGCGATGCCCGTGCCCATCAACGAAAACGCCGGTATCAACATCCAGAACCACCACCCGGCGCCAATCGTTCGCGACAATGCAATCGAGATCAGCAAAAACGCGACGCCGATGAACATGTTCTTGAACGCCGTGTCGAGCGTCAGCTCTCTTCTGCGGCCACGACGGGTACCACAACTTTCGTCCAGCACCTCTTCAACGGGCGGCGGCGTTTGCACGATCTGACCCGTCAACGCCTGCGGCACGAGACTGATGTTTGCTCCACAGGTGCGACAAAAACTCGCGCCATCAAGATTCTGCGTTGCGCATTTAGGACAGAACATCCGATTTAGCCTCTCGAAAGTGGTTTTCGCTGCCGCCTTGCTTCGTAAAGCAACACGCCGGCTGCTACCGAAACGTTCAATGAATCCAACTTACCGACCACCGGAATACGCACCAGCGTGTCGCAATGTTCTCGCACAAGCCGGTGCAGCCCATGTCCTTCGTTGCCGAGAAAGATGGCGGCGGGCAACGTCCAGTCCCATTCGGTGTACGTTTGCTTCGCTTCGCCGGCCGCGCCAACAACCCAAATGTTACGTTCTTTCAACTGCTCTATCAATCTCACGAGGTTCGTTACGCGCGCGACGGGCACGTATTCCAAAGCCCCGGCGGCCACCTTCGCCACCGCGCCGGTCAAACCCACTGCGCGACGTTCAGCAATTAACACTCCATGAACACCCGCGCACTCCGCCGTGCGCAGCATCGAGCCCATGTTGCGCGGATCCTCTATCGCGTCCAAACCGAGCACCAGCGGCGGATCGGGCGTGCCGACTTTTGCCGCCAACGTGTCCAACAAATCATCGGCATCGGCATAATGCGCGGCCGCGATCCGCGCGACCACGCCCTGATGCCGCGCTTCGCCTAATGAACGATCCAGATCCAAACGCGGCACGCGTTGGACCCGAACGCCCTTCTCACGCGCAAGGTCCAGCACCGCTTTCAAACGATCCGGGCGCGCACTCTGAAGAATCGTGATCGACTCAACCTGCCGCTTGCCGGCGCGCAACGCTTCGAGCACGGCGTTGACACCATAGACCATGTTTTGTTCGTCGTGCCGCGACATCTTTTTTATCCGTGTTGCTGCGACGTCACGTAATAAAGCAGTCGCGAGTAACGCGTGAACTGGCTTTCATTGCTGTTGATTGTCGCCATGCCGAGACTCAGTTTGCCCGGGCGCTCGCGGCGCCAGCCGCTTGATTTCGTTTCCTGTTCCGGTTCCCAAACAAGATTGAGCGCGGGCCGCAGGCGGTTGTATGAATCGTCGAAGCGCGCGTTCGTCGCTTTTGAAACTAACCGGCGCTGCAATCGCGTCATGTTCTCATTCGCAACCAGCGCCTTCTCCGAGCCGAGACACGAGAAGTCGAAACCGCTCGAGCTGACGCGCCACGTTTCGGAGTGCGTCGACAAGTAGATGTCGAGCACTGTTTCATCGCTGTAGAACTCACTCGCGTCGAGTATCTCGTTTTCCGAGCGGCGACTCTTGACCTCTTTCACTTCCACACGCTTCTCGATTATTCGTGCCGGCAAGAGCAACATGATGTTGGACCACGGCACAACGACGCCATCGTTCGCTTGCGGATTAAATACGAGTTGCGTCTCGTCAAACGCCAGCGACTTCACGCGCTTGATCGTGCCTTCATCAGCTAACGTCACAACGCGAAAGCCGAGCGCCTGCAACCGATCAAGAATCAAATCAGCTTCTTCACGGCTGGCCGTGCGCGCAACCGGCAACGGAACGGCTTCAGCCAGGATCCCTTTGAGCTCGGGTTCCTTCAGCTTGAGAAGCGCAGCCGCTTCACTGATTGCCTCCGCCGAAAACTCCTGCCCGCAAGGTAAGAAGATCGTGTTGTAACCGAGCTGATGTTTCTCAGGACGCCTCAGGATC
>DASUPR010000337.1:0-4584 GCA_036281015.1 Pyrinomonadaceae bacterium | reverse complement strand
AACAGCCGAGAGGGCGCGGCGGCTGGAACCGGCCCAGCCGGCTTATGCAATGCTGGTTGCACAGATCCACGTTGCTCGCTCTGACGCGATTGCTGCTCGTGCGTTACTCGAGCCGCTAACGCGAGATTCAGATCCACGGATAAAGACCGAAGCTCAGAACCTGCTTGAGTCGTTGAACGATGGGGCTGCGGGGAATCGCAGCCGTGCG
The DNA here is from genome assembly GCA_036281015.1 of Pyrinomonadaceae bacterium. Lineage (GTDB taxonomy): Bacteria > Acidobacteriota > Blastocatellia > Pyrinomonadales > Pyrinomonadaceae > PSRF01. Next base: position 4,376 of record DASUPR010000337.1, on the reverse strand, counting down.
AGTACACGCGCGAGTGTAAGTGTTCCGTTAGCTGCTGAACCGGTTGCTGCCGGCCCGAGTCGCATGTTGGGCGAGGGTTCGAGTAGCAGCGCCGCAAGAGACGGGCACACGATTGAGACTTCCGGTTCGCTGCCGACTGTCGACCAACTGCTCGCGCGCTACGTAGAAGCGATGGGTGGCGCAAAGGCAATCAACGCAATCACCAGCCGTGCGATCAAAGGGACGGTTGACGTCGCCGGTTTAAGCCGTGGCGGCAGCTTCGAAACGCATACACAGGCGCCGAACAAAAGTACGACTGTGATAGACGCGTATCCCTTCGGCAAAGTAACCGTTGGGTATAACGGGCGTAGTGGTTGGTCGCAGACGCAGCAGGGCGTGCAGCCGATCAAGGTCGCGGCGGAGTTGGCTTCGTTACAACGCGACAGCGACATCTATTCGGTGGTTCGAGTGAAGAGTAATTATGCGAAGGTGACGCTGGCGGGAACGAGCCATATCGGTTATCGGGAAGTTTACGTGCTTGATTTAAAGCCCGCGGTAGGAGCAGTAGAACGACTTTATCTCGACGTCAAAACCCATCTACCGGCGCGCATGAACACAGCGCGCAAACTCGGCGCCGCCCTTGCGCCCGTGGAAGTTTACTTCGACGACTGGCAGGCGGTAGACGGAATCAAATACCCCTTCAGCATAAGCCAGCGCTTCGACAAACTAACGCTGACCTTCACCGTCAAAGAGATCCGCCACAATGTCCCTCTCGACGCAAAAATATTCGAGCCACCGGCAAAATAAGCTCTCTGACGTCTTTCTCTGTGTCTCTGTGGTTAAAACAAACCACAGAGACACAGAGTTGCTTAAACTAAGGTATCACTCCACCACCAGTGCCCGTGCATTTGATCGGCACCCTGATACTGTACGTGCTCGTTTGCCCGTCAGCACTTTGAACGGTAACGCTGCCTTGGCCGGCTGACATCTCCGCCATATTGGTTGGTGCGTACGACGGCGACACCGGCATCGCGTTCACCCAAGTGAAGGTGTACGGCGAAAGGCCGCCAGTCGCTTTGGCAGTCACGTAAAAGACATCACCACACCGGTAGGCAGGATGCGTCACCGACAAGCTCAACGTCGAAAACGGCTCGAGACCCGTACGGTCGTCAAAGAGTTGCACCCAGCGCCCGTCGAAACCGCCGTTGGCCGCGGTGTACCACGTGCCCGGGAGCCACGTTCCGGCCTCGAAGTGCGTCTGATCGCTCGTAATCACTCCCGAGTGAACGAAGAAATCATGCTGCCACCAATAAGAGTTGTGTGAGTCAGGACGCCCACTGGCCACACCACGTGTTCGTCCAAAGCTATCAACTCCGAGTCCCTCAAACCCGCCAAAATTGTCTCCTCCAAAAGTAAACTCCGTCGGGTTCGGTTCCGAGTTGAACTCGATCGAGAAGTTGCCCCAGATCATATTCTTGCCGAGTACGGCGGCGTCCGCGCCGACAAAGCCCGACTTCCCGATGTCACGCGATCTCACGTTGAAGAGTTGCATCCCCGCACTGACTTCGGGCTGCCCTGCCTCGTTCAAAATGGGACTCTCGAGCAGGATGTACCGCTGATCGTTCGTCATCCAGTGGATGTACCACGCGTTACCTGCCCAGTTCGTGGGGAAGATGTCGGCGACATCCTGGAGTTCGTAGGTGATGCGCTTCGTGTTGGCCCAACGCACCGAATCGTTGTTGTCGACACGGCTGGCGAGGCCCGACGCGGTGGTGTAGCCCAGAGGTTTCGCTCGCCACGTGTCAACCGCCGCCTGCGACGCTTCAGGCACGAACACGTAATGCACGTTCTTACTATCCGATTCATTAACGGCCAGCTTCGCGTCGGTGAACAACGAATTCATCACCGTAGCGATCGTGCTGTAAGGAGTTTCGACGTGCTGGAGTGCATGGCCGTGGTAGCCATAATCAGTAAAGGTATACCAATCCCAGTCACTCTCGTCGGCCTGCCAGATCAAGATGTGCTTGCCGGTAGCTGTCTGCATGAAGTTCAGCCCGCCCGCGTCGTAATAGCGGCGCACGAGCTGTTCCTTGTGCATCGTGCCGGTGACGTGATTGACGAACTCGCCCGCGCCGCCGGGCGTGCCGGTCACGTTGCGCACCAGGATTTCAACGCGTTCCCAGTCGTGGATGTCTTTCGCGTCTTTATCCGTCGCGTTGTAGATGTGGTAGAAGAGCACGAGCGACTTGCTGCCGTTCTCCATGAATTCGATGAGTGCGGTGTAGAGCGTCGGCCGGATACGCCAGCGGTCGTAAGCGCTTGGACCATTGGCAGAGGCGTTGACGTAGTTGGGGACGTACTGCCAGTTGACGCGGTTGTTCGAGAAGTCGTTATCCTGATCGAAATCGAAGTTAGTGATCCAGTCGCGTCCCTGCTTGTTGTTGTTTTCATCGGCGCGCTTCAGGATCACGGGCGCGTAGTAATTAAGGTACGCCTGACGCTGCGCTTTCGTCAGGCTCCACGTTTGAGCCGACGCATGAACTCCCAGCCCCGCGAGTGACAGCAGTACGAGGGCAAGGACCCGCAAGAGGGCAGTCTTCCACAGTGAGTTGAACCGACATTTCATCCTGAATCTATTTCTCCTATTGAGTTGAAGTTAAAAGAGTGTAAGGCTTGCGGAACAAGGAACTTACCTGAGGTTTGCGACGGGCGAATATAGCTTGGCCCCGTTTGCGTGTCAAAGAGGCTTGTAGATTCGCGGCATTGACAGATGACTAACGGTCGAGCGCGAGATCTTTGGCCCAATGTGGGGGCGAACTGAGAGAAATGGTTTACTCGCGATAGAGGTTATCGAAGCGCATGCTGGAGGGGGTGAAGCGGAGATCAACCGTTCCGGTGGGGCCATTGCGTTGCTTGGCGATGATGATCTCGGCGATGTTTTTCTGATCTTCCGGCATTGCGTCGCGTTCTTCGGGTGTCTTGTATTGCTCTTCGCGAAAGATGAACGCGACCAAATCTGCGTCCTGCTCCAACGCGCCCGACTCGCGCAGGTCTGCGAGTTGCGGGCGGTGATCCGAACGCGATTCAGGCGCACGCGAAAGCTGCGACAACGCCAGCAATGGTACGTTCAACTCCTTCGCCAGTCCTTTCAACTCGCGCGAGATCTGCGACACTTCCTGCTGCCGCGACTCGACCCGTTTTCCCGAACCCGACATCAACTGCAAGTAGTCGACGATAATCAGATCGAGCTTCTTCTGCTCGGCCGCGAGCCGGCGGGCCTTCGCGCGCATCTCCAACGTACTCAAACCCGGCGTGTCGTCGAGATAGATTTTGGTGTCCGCCAGAATCCCCAATGATTTTGCGATTTGCGCCCATTCAAGCCGTGACAAAAATCCATTCCGAAAACGCTGCGCGTCGATGTTGCCTTGCGAACAAAGCATGCGCATCACCAGCGACTCTTTCGACATTTCCAGCGAGAACACACCGACAACTGCGCCCGCGTGAATCGCCGCGTTTTCAGCGAGCATCAACGCGAAACTGGTCTTGCCCATCGACGGCCGCGCCGCGAGAATGATCAGGTCGGAGTTCTGAAGTCCGGAAGTCATCTTGTCGAGATCCGCAAAGCCGGTGGTGAGTCCGGTGAGCACCGCCGCACGGCCTTCCATCTCCTGAACTTTTTCGAGCAGTTGTTCCGCAATCGGTTTCACGTGCACGAAACCCTGGCGAATGCGTTCGTCGGCAAGTTGAAAGATCGCGTGCTCAGCGTGGTCGAGAATGATCTCGGGTTCGTCTTCTTCGGCGAGTGCTTCCTGCGTGATCTTGTTGGCGCTCTTGATGAGCTGTCGCAGCATCGACTTGCCACGCACGACTTTCGCGTAGTGCAGGATGTTAGTCGAGTGTGGCAGGCCGTAAGTGAGGTTGGTGATGAAACTGATGCCGCCGACTGATTCGAGGGAGTTCTCTTTCTTGAGCTCTTCGCCGATCAGAATCGGGTTGATCTCAGCGCCACGTTCGAACAACGCGATCATGGCGAGGAAGATGCGCCGGTGCGAAGGCACGTAGAAATCTTCGGGGCGGAGCTGTTCGATCGCCTGGCTGATCAAGCCGTTGTCGAGCAACACAGCGCCGAGAATCGCGCGCTCGGCTTCGGAACTGTTTGGTAGGGCGCGTTCAAAAGCCTGGTCGCGGATTAAATCAGGAGTCGCCATGAAACGATTATGGAGTGTCGATTTTCGCTTGAGTAGTTGGCGCGACTGGAAAGAAAACAGCGCCGTAGGTCGTGTTCGCCTACGGCGCCAGACTATACAACAGCCTCGGTGTTTTACGTATCTTTACTCGGCTGCTTCTTCTTCGCTGGCAGCGGCCCGCTTCGCAAGCTCAGCTTCCTGTTCGGGTGA
>DASUPR010000336.1:0-12980 GCA_036281015.1 Pyrinomonadaceae bacterium | reverse complement strand
AGAGAGCAAATAGATGTTAAGAGCAGGAATCGTTGGGTTACCCAACGTGGGCAAGTCAACGTTATTCAACGCGCTGACCGCGCAACAGTCAGCGCTGGCGGCGAATTATCCTTTCGCCACGATCGAGCCGAACGTGGGTGTGGTTTCCGTGCCGGACGAACGCTTGGAACCGCTCGCGCGGCTGGTTAAGACCGAGGTGATCGTGCCGGCGACGGTGGAGTTTCTCGACATCGCGGGGCTGGTTCGCGGCGCTTCGAAGGGCGAGGGTTTGGGAAACCAGTTTCTTGCCAACATTCGCGAGACGGACACGGTCGTTCAGGTCGTGCGTTGTTTTGAAGATGAGGGCGTGATTCACGTCGAGGGCGCGGTTGATCCGGTTCGCGATATCGAGACGATTCAGATCGAGCTGGCGCTGGCGGATCTGGCGACTGTCGAACGCCGGCGTGAGAAAGCGCAGAAGAGTGTTAAGAGTGGCGACAAGACCGCACGCGCCGAGCTCGACGTGCTCGATAAGATTCAACCCGCGCTCGAGGCGGGAAGATCCGCGCGTACTGTTGATTTAACTGCTGACGAACGAGCCGTCGCGCGTAACTTCTTTTTGTTAACCACGAAGCCGACGATTTACGCCGCCAACGTCGACGAGAACACGCTCGCGACTGCGGACGAAAACAAGATGGTTTCGGCAGTGCGAGAGATCGCGTCGCAGGAGGCTGCGGAATGTGTCGTCATCTGCGCGCAACTCGAGTCGGAACTCGTCGCCCTGCCTCCCGCCGAACGACTCGACTATCTAAACAGCCTCGGCATCTCCACCAGCGGTGTAGACCAATTAATAAAGAGCGCGTATCACCTGCTCGGTTTGATGTCGTTTCTAACCGCCGGCGAGAAAGAAGTTCGCGCCTGGACCATCCCTCAAGGCACACGCGCCCAAACCGCGGCCGGCACGATCCACTCCGATATCGAGCGCGGCTTCATCCGCGCGGAAGTGATCACCTACAACGATCTAATGTCCGCCGGTTCTTATGCAGTTGCACGAGAGAAAGGTCTACTTCGTTTGGAAGGCAAAGACTACATCATGCAGGAAGGCGACGTAGTTCACTTTCGCTTTAATGTGTGAAGGGTGACGAATCCGAAGGCCGGAAAAGCAAAGTGGGCAACCGAGAGAGAAAGCATAAGAACTCTCGCTTGCCCACAAGCAGCTAACGCAAGGAGCTAACGCAGCAGGGCACGAATACCAACCAGGATCAGATAACCAATCGCGAGTACAACCGCCACTTTAATCAACAGCACGGCCAGTCCAACCAAAAAGGTAATAAGGCTGAATGTTGCTCCCAGTACTCCGAAGATAACCTTGAGCGCAAACGGCGCCACAACCATGAAGACAAACAGGCCGAGCAGGATCATGCCCACCACTCGCAATGCGTCTTTAGCGTCTTTCATCGTCTACTCTCCAATCACTCCCGCCTTTAATTGGCGGCTCCCGCCGCCGCCAAGTATACGCAGATTCCGCCGGTGGCGTTCCCATGAAAGATTTCGCAGCTTTTCCCCGTAAAAATGGGGCTCGGACTGCGATCTGCGGCTGCGTAAAAGTGGCCTCCAGGTGATCCGGCGGTCGCGCGTTTAATTCTTTTCGGCGATAATTATACATCCTTTTGCTGCCATGGACCGCTGGAATTCAAGAAGTCTGTTTGGTGATACGGGCGACTTCGGCCCTGAGAACAAGGCCACGTCCGGGGCCGTGCCCTTAGAGAGCGCGCCGCTGGCGGAACGCATGCGCCCGCGCTCGCTCACCGAGTTTGTCGGGCAGAACCACCTGGTCGGCGAAGGACGCATCCTGCGCCGTTTACTCGCCGGCGGCGGCGCCCTCCCGTCTCTCGTGCTTTGGGGCGCGCCGGGCACCGGCAAGACGACACTCGCCCGGCTCCTCGCCGAAAACAGCGGCATGCGCTTTATCGCCCTTTCAGCCGTCTTCTCCGGCGTCAAGGATTTGCGCGAAGCGATCCAGGAAGCGAAGACCGAACAGCGTTACGGCAAACGCACCGTGCTCTTCATCGACGAGATCCATCGCTTCAACAAAGCGCAGCAGGACGCGCTGTTACACGCCGTCGAGAACGGCACTGTCACGTTGATCGGCGCGACCACGGAAAACCCGTCGTTTGAAGTCACCGGCGCACTCTTATCGCGCTGCCGCGTGCTCGTCCTGAATCAACTTTCAGATGACGAAATCCAAATCGTCCTCGAACGCGCGCTCAACGATCAAGAACGCGGCCTCGCAGCCTATCACTCGTCAATCTCCGACACACTGCTAAAACGAATCGCGCACGCCGCGGGCGGTGACGCACGCGTCGCACTGACAGCTCTCGACGCCGCAGTCGAATCAACCGCACCCGACGAAAACGGCGTCCGCGTCGTCACTGAAGAAACGATCATCGAAGCACTCGGCCGCGCGCATTACGCCTACGACAAAGGCGGCGAAGAACATTACAACCTCGCTTCAGCACTGATTAAGTCGCTGCGCAATTCCGACGTCGACGCCTCGCTCTACTGGCTCGCACGAATGATCGAAGGCGGCGCCGATCCCGTCTTTATCGCGCGCCGGCTCTGCATCCTCGCTTCCGAAGACATCGGTCTCGCCGATCCGCAGGCGATGGTCCAGGCCGCCGCCGCTGCCGACATCGTGCAACTGATCGGCCTGCCGGAAGCACTGTTCCCTCTCTCGCAGGCAGCGATCTATCTCGCGCAGGCACCGAAGTCCAACGCCGTGAAGAACGCATATCACGCGGCCGTAACCGACGCCGCCGAAACCGCGCGCGTGCCAGTGCCGCTACACTTGCGCAACGCGGTCACGCCGTTGATGAAACACATCGGTTATGGCAAAGAGTATCGTTACGTACACAACGACGCGCGCGCCAAAGAAGAGATGGAATGTTTGCCCAAACAACTGCGCGGGAGAAAGTATTTCAATCCGGATGAGGTGGAACCAAGAAACGAACGAGGGGACGAATAGTGAGTAGCGGAAAAACCGACAAGGAACTGGCTTTTCTTCAAGACCTTTTTATTGCGCCCGACTGGGGCGAGCGTTTTGCCGAACTGATCGACGAGCACGTGCCGCTCCCGAACGAAGGCCGCGCGCTCTACGCCGCCGCCGGAACCGGCAGCCATGCGATGGCGCTTCAGGAACGCGGCGGCAACCAGCTCACGCTGCTCGGCGTTGACGAAAGTTCCGAGTGCATCGAACTGGCCCAGGCCAAAGCCACAGCAACAAACGAACAAACCGAGTTTCGTATCGGCAAGCTCGACAATCTCGACCTGCCCGACAATCGTTTCGATCTCGTCATCGGCAACGCTTCATTAGTGTCGCGTCCGAGAGTGCGGAAGATGTTTGCCGAGATGGTGCGGGTGGCCGCGCCCGGCGCAACGATCGCACTCGCACTGCCGACCGCTTCAAGCTTCGGTGAATTCTTCTCGATCTACTGGGAAGCGCTACACAACCTCAACTTGTTGGACCACGAAGTAGACGTCGAACACTTGATCACCGAACTGCCGACAGTCTCCGACGTCGAGCGAATGGCCGACGACGAAGGACTGAAAGACATCGCGTCATGGACGCGGATCGAGGAGTTTGACTACGACTCAGGCGAACAGTTTCTCACGTCGCCGCTCGTAGCGGAGTTTCTGATGCAGCAGTGGTTGGCGCTTGTTCCCGAGACCGACCGGGCAGACCTATTCCGCGAGATCACCCGATTAATCAATGAAGAACGGCATGAGGCTGAATTCGCGCTTTCGGTGAAAGCGACTTTAGTTGTAGGGCAGAAGGAACACAGTCACTGAGCTGGGGTTAGTAAGCTAAGCCGTCTGCCAACAGCCGCTACGCCGATTTCTCGGACTCTTTGACAGGTTCTCTTTCGCCTTCTTCAATGCCTTCTCTGAACGCCTTTTTGCTCTGACCCAAAGCTTTCGCGAGTTGGGGCAGGCGTGTGGCGCCAAAGAGCAGGAAGATCACGGCGACGATCAGGACCATCTCTGTTGGTCCAAGGTTAAAGATTGCCAGCATGTTCTGACTCATAGTTTCCTCTTCTCTCGAATGGCCGCAGGGGCGGTCACTGAGCTAGTTATTCCCGATTGTCCGATTCGTAAAACAGGTACTTTCTCCAGGTCTCGTCTGCGCGTCCGAGATACCGCATGATCTGGCGGTTCACGTGTAGCGAGAAACCACGGGGCCTGCGGAGCAGGTGCATGCCGGATTCCTCCGGAGTGCGGTTCCCCTTCTTGTGGTTGCATCGCTTGCAGCAGGCCACCAGATTATCCCACGCCGACTCCCCTCCGCGCGAGCGCGGCTGGACATGATCGAGCGTGAGCTCCGAGGGTGGATACTGCTTGCCGCAATACTGGCAGGTCGAGTGGTCACGCAGCAGGATGTTCTTCCGCGAGAGCGAGCGCCGTTCGAAAGGTATGTGAATGTACTCGGTTAGCCGGATCACCGAGGGTGCATGGATAGCAAGTTTTTGTGAATGAAGTACATGGCCGTTGTGCTCTTCGACCCGAGCTACGCCCTTGAAGATCATCACGATAGCACGCCTTTCCGTGCACACGTTGACGGGCTCATAGGACGTATTCAGGACTAAAACCCTGCCATTCATAACGGCGTGATATTACGCGCTAACTCTTCCCTCGCGCAATGGTTAACACGACGACCTTACCGGCGCCTGACGCCAAAAGCGCTTCGGCGCAGGAGTTAACGGTGGCGCCGGTGGTAAAAACGTCGTCCACCAGGAGGATACTCTCGCCCTCGACCAGCTTCGGGTGGCGAACCTCGAAGACTCCCGCCACAGTGTCGCGACGGCCCTTCGGGTCGAGTCCGGCGCGGTACTTTTCCGAAGCACGCGGCCGCCATAGAGTTGCTTGATCGACCGGCAGGTGGACCGTATTTGCGAGCGCTTCGGCGATGACTGAGGCCTGGTTGAAGCCACGCTCGCGTTGCCGGTTTTCGTGTAACGGCACCGGGATGATCAGGGTCGCGTTATTCAACGGTTCGCGCTGCGCAGCGCCGAGGAGGAGATCAATTAAAAACGTTGAGATGTGCGGACGGCGCTTCAATGAAAGCACGGATTCGCGCAGGCCGTGCTCGTAGACGCCCACCGCGCGCGCCGCGGAAAAGGATTGCGAGTCACAGCGGCGGCACCGGGCCTGTTCGTTGATGTTGTCGTCGACCTTGGCGTCGATCTTGTCTTCGCTCTGTCTTTTGCTGGGCGAGGGCGCGCCACATTTCCAGCAGATCGTCTCCGCACCCGTAAAGACCCGCGTCTTGTCCCAACACGCCCGGCACGCAACGCCGAGACGTCGTTCCTCCACACTCCCACCACACACACGACACGCCTGCGGATAAGCGACTGTGAGCAGAGCATCGTAGAGACGCGTGAGGAGCATAAAGAAAACAAAAGCGGCCTCCCCTTTCGAGGAGGCCGCGATTATCTCATAACGCCCGGACGCACCTAATCGACGCGCCGAAACTTATTCGTTACTCGTCGTCGTCGCCGAGGAGTCCGCGCTCTTGCAGGTCCTGGCAGCGAACACAGTGACGTGCCCACGGCACTGCTTCGAGACGTTTCTCCGGAAGCGCTTCGCCACAGTGAATGCACTTTCCGTAACCAGAGGTCTCGATCCTTTCAAGCGCTTCATCGATCAGATTCAGCAACTGGCGATCGTTGTCAGACATCGACACCAGCAGTTCTTTGGTGTAGGCATTCGCGGCCATGTCGGCCGGATCCTGCGTCGCTTCTGCATCGCGTTCGCGGCTGTAAAGCTCGGCGGCCTGAACCTGGCCGACGAGTCCTTCGCGACGGTCCAACAACTTGTCGCGGAATATCTTCGTGCGTCTCTTATCCATTAATTATTAGTCCTCCACCCTACTTGTAATGCCGGGGTTGCCGCTTCATTTCTGATATGGCAAGCCGTGAACGATCGTGAACGCTCGATACAACTGTTCTAACAGGAGCACGCGCGCCATCTCGTGCGTCAACGTCAACCGCGAAAGCGACCACCGCTTGTCCGCTCGCGTCGCCAGTTCCGGCGCGAGGCCGTTGGGTCCGCCGATGACGAACGCAACCTCTTTGACGCCACTGTTTTCCCAACCGCTGACTTGCGCCGCCAGTTGGTGCGAAGTCCATTCCGCGCCTTCCGGATCCAGCAGAACCGTCAGCGAGCCGGGACGAAGCGCGTCTGAGATGCGCTTAGTCTCCCTATCGATGCCCGTTTTGTCCGTCCGCCCTGGTTCCTTGATTTCTGTGACTTCACAACGAACAAAGTGCGAAAGACGTTCGGCGTAATCTTCAATGAGCGCGCGCAACCTGGGGTCGCGCGTCTTGCCTGTCCAAATGATCCGAAACTTCATTGCCGCAAGTCATAACGCGCGATCTTCTCGTAAAGGTTCTTACGGCTGATGCCGAGTATTCGCGCACACTCGGTCTTGTTTCCGTTCGTGCGGGCGAGAACTTCCGCGATGTACGACGCCTCGAGCTCAGCCAGACTCGGAGGCTTCTCTTTTTGCCGACGCGCACTAACTGCGGCGTTCAGCCCCGGCGGCAGATCGTGTTCTTCAAGCCGCTTTCCGTTCGCCACGATCACCGCGCGCTCGATAATGTTCGCTAGCTCACGCGCGTTGCCCGGATAGTCATACGACTGAAGTATCGCCAGCGCAGGCGCGGAAACACGCTCGACGTTGCGGCCATGCTTAGCCGAGTAGTGCTTCAGAAAGTGCTGAATCAGTTTTGAAAGATCTTCTTTTCGTTCGCGCAACGGCGGCACGCGAATATGAATCACGTCCAACCGGTAAAACAGATCCTCGCGAAACCGTCCTGTCTTAACCGCCGCAGCGAGATCGACGTTGGTCAACGCAATCAAACGCGTGTCGAGTTTGATCGTCTTGCGGCCGCCGAGCCGTTCGAACTCGCGCATCTCGATCACGCGCAACAACTTCGCCTGCGCATCGGTCGAAAGGTGCGCAATCTCGTCGAGCACCACGGTTCCCTTTTGCGCCGCTTCAAGCCGTCCCGGTTTGGGTTCACTTGCGCCGGTGAACGCGCCGCGCTCATAACCAAACAGCTCGGCTTCGAGCAGTTCACCAGGCAACGTCGCGCAATCGATCTTCACTAGCGGTTGCGCCGCGCGCGGTGACTTCCAGTGAATGTAAGCGGCCAGCAGATCCTTGCCGGCGCCGGATTCACCAGTGATCAGGACGTTCGTGTCGGTTGAACTGACGCGCTCCGCGAGACGTGCTGCCTCGCGCATGCCGGGAGAGCGCGCAAACAGTTCGATCACGATTCTTTTCTCAAAGAACTGGGACCTTCGCCGGTCAACTCAGCCGGCAACTCAACTCGTTTCGACTCGCGCCACAAACGCTCAAGGTCATAGAACTTGCGCGCCTTCTGCTCGAACACATGGACCACGAAATCGCCGTAGTCCAAAAGAATCCACTCGGCAGTCTTGTAACCTTCAACACGCACGGCGGGCTCGCCGGCCTTCTTCAGTGTTTCGTAAATCTCGTCGGAGATCGCCTGCACCTGCCGCTCGTTCGCGCCGCTGACGATCACGAAGTAATCGGTAAAGCTCGCGATCTCGCGCAAATCAAGTACGACGGGCTCGATCGCTTTCTTCTCGCCCGCGGCATGAATCGCGGTCACAACGCGCTCGTCCAGTTTTTCCGCGCTCGGCTCGACGACAGTTTGCGTCTGCGTACGAGCAGCCGGTTGAGGATGCAGAGACTGTTCTTTAACTGTTGAGTTTTGCTTCATTCGTATTTCGGTAAATCCCGTACTTCTTTATGTAACCAGCCACGGACCGGGGGACCAACTGTTCCAACTCGTCGTAGCGTTCTTCATTTGCGAACCGCCGAATGTTTGTCGCCGAGACGTCCTTCATCACTGCATCAGTGAAGAGGATTCGATCGCCAAGACCTTCGGGCGCCGGCGCGACTTCATAACCCGGCCGCGTGACGACGATGTGATTCGTCATCTTCAAGAGCCGTTCCCATTCGCGCCAGGTCGTGATCTCGGACCACGAATCAGCGCCCATGATGAAGAACAACTCGGTGTCGTCGCCAAGGCGTCGCTGAAACTCAGCAACCGTATCGACCGTGTAACGCCGATCCGGCGCGTCGAGCTCAAACGTCGAGATCAGCAACCGCGGATCGTCCTGCGTCGCCAACGCGAGCATCGCATAGCGATGTATCGGCTCCGTTACAGACCGCCCCACTTTGTGCGGCGCGACCTGGGCCGGAATGAACACGACTTTCTCAATCTCAAATAACTCTGAAACCCTGCGTGCAACTTCCAAATGCCCTAAGTGAACCGGATCGAACGTTCCGCCATACAAGGCTATGCGTTTCCGCGCCATGCAACCCTCTGCTTCAAATCAGGACATGACCTCCACCGTATCGAGGTGGCTCTGCCCCGCGATCTCATCAAGCTTCGCGGAAACCGCGTTGACGAGCTCGCGAACGCCTTCACCAGTCGCGGACGAAATCGCAAAGAACGGTTTGTCATCCGCCTGTGCCTGCGCTTTCAAAGTCTCGAGACGTTCCGGCTCGTCGAGCGCATCGATCTTCGTCGCTACCACGAACTGCGGACGCGTCGCGAGGTCAGGGTTGTAAGACTCGAGCTCATGATTGACCGTCGTGTAATCCGCCACCGTCTCACGACCTGGCACAGAGGCTGACAGCGACGAAACGTCAACGAGATGCAACAACAACTTCGTCCGCTCGATGTGCCGCAAAAACCGATCGCCCAAACCCGCTCCTGCGTGCGCGCCTTCAATCAAACCGGGAATATCGGCGATGACAAATGTCCGAAAGTCCCCGAGATCGACCACGCCGAGGTGCGGTTCCAAAGTCGTGAACGGATAGTCAGCAATCTTCGGTTTCGCCGCGGAAACAGTCGAAATAAACGTCGACTTACCGGCGTTCGGAAAACCCACAAGGCCAACATCCGCGAGCAACTTCAACTCGAGTTGCAACTCGCGCTCTTCACCTTTGCTGCCACTCTGGTGATAACGCGGCGCGCGATTGGTCGACGTCGTGAAATGCGCGTTGCCAAATCCACCACGTCCGCCACGCGCTGCCAACCAACGATCGCCGTCGCGATTCAGGTCGTGTAACAACTCACCGGTTTCAGCATCAAAGATCTGCGTTCCGACCGGAACCCGAACCGTCAAATCCGCGCCTTCGCGTCCCGACCGGTTCGAACCCTCGCCATGCAGGCCACGATCGGCAACGTGACGCGGGTTATAACGAAGATGCAGCAGCGTGTTCAGCGAAGAATCCGCGACGAGGACAACATCGCCGCCACGGCCGCCGTCACCACCTGATGGACCACCACGGGGGACAAACTTCTCACGCCGGAAAGCAGTAACTCCGTTACCTCCGTCACCCCCCGCGACATAAATCTTGGCCCGATCAATGAACATCTAAAAATCGAAAGCGACGCCTGGCGTTGCAGTTGAGGTGCTGCTCAGGCGTCGCGAACTTCTAAAGTAACTTGTCTAAGCAGCAGCAGTTTGCTCCAGTGGATAAACGCTGACGAACTTACCCGCGCGGCCCTTGTCCTCGAACTTCACCACGCCCTCAATTAACGCGAAAAGCGTGTCGTCTTTGCCTCGGCCGACGTTGTTGCCGGGTTTCCACTTCGTGCCACGCTGGCGGGCAATGATGTTGCCGCCGAGCACGTGTTCGCCGCCAAATTTCTTCAGACCAAGACGCTGCGACTGCGAGTCGCGGCCGTTGCGAGATGAACCTACACCTTTTTTATGTGCCATAAACCTGACCTCTTAACCAACTGAATCAATCTTCAGCTCTGTGTAACCCTGACGATGCCCGCGCGTGCGCTTGTACTGTTTGCGGCGCTTCTTCTTGAAAACGACGATCTTCTGGTCCTTGCCGTGCGAAACGACCGTGGCCTTCGCGGCATTCTCGCCCGACGTTAAAAGCGTTTCGAGCTCAATCGAGCTGCCGGCTTCCGCCTCGAGCGAGGGAACACGAATCGTCTGTCCCTCTTTGACCAGAAATTGTTTGCCGCCGGCTCTAATAACTGCGTGTGACATCTTCTATTTACCCTCTCAGACGACTCAAATCGCCATAGAAAAGTCGGACATTATAAGGGAACCCAATTATACCTAGCAAGCCGTCCGCGCTGCGGGTTCTAGCCCCGTGCCGCGGTTTCGACTTTTCGACCGTTCTTCGCCAGGAAGTACTCCATAAAGTTCGTGTCGATCTCACCCTTGCGGAACTTCGGATCGTCCATGATCTTCTGGTGCAACGGGATAGTCGTCTTGATCCCCTCGACGACCATCACGTCCAGCGCCCGCTTCATCCGCGCGATCGCCAGTTCGCGCGTCCGCGCATGAACGATGACCTTCGCGATCAGCGAGTCGTAGAACGGCGAAACCCGGTAACCGGAATAAACAAACGTATCGACGCGCACGCCCGGCCCGCCCGGTAAATTGAACGCCGTGATCGTGCCCGGCGAGGGCGAAAACTTCTCGGGATCCTCGGCATTGATGCGGCACTCGATCGCATGGCCGACGATCAGCAGATCGTCCTGCGTGTAGCCGAGCGGCTCGCCTTCGGCAATGCGAATCTGGTTACGCACGATGTCCGCAAGCGTGACCATCTCAGTGACCGGATGCTCGACCTGGATACGCGTGTTCATTTCCATGAAATAGAAATTGCCCTGCGCGTCCAGCAGAAACTCGACCGTGCCCGCACTCGAATAACCAAGCTTCTTACAAGCAGAAACCGCAGCCTCGCCCATCTTCGTACGCAATTCCGGCGTCAACACAGTCGAGGGCGCTTCCTCCATCAACTTCTGGTGGCGCCGCTGAATCGAGCACTCGCGCTCGCCGAGGTGAATACAGTTGCCGTACTCATCCGCGAGCACCTGGATCTCGATGTGCCGCGGCTGCTCGATATAGCGCTCGATGTAAACACTGCCGTCGTTGAATGCCGCCGCCGCTTCGGTTGAAGCCGTCTCGAGCGCTTTGCCGAGTTCCTGTTCGGAACGCACGATGCGCATGCCGCGACCGCCGCCACCCGCGGAGGCTTTCACCATCAACGGAAAACCGATCTCGCGGGCGAGTTTCAGACCTTCTTCTTCGGAAGTGACCGCAGCCGGACTTCCCGGGACGACCGGCAGACCCGCTTCATGCATCACACGGCGCGCTTCGATCTTGTCGCCCATCATGCGAATGACGTTCGCCGATGGTCCAATAAACTTGATGTTGCATGCGTCGCAGATCTCGGCGAAGTAAGGCGACTCCGCGAGAAAGCCGTAACCCGGATGAATCGCGTCGACGTTGAAGATCTCGGCCGTGCTGATGATGGCGGGGATGTTCAGATAACTCTGCGCGGACGGCGCTGGTCCAATACAGGCAGCTTCATCGGCGAAGCGCACGTGCAGCGAATCGCGATCGACGTCGCTGTGGACCGCGACCGTCTTGATGCCCATCTCCTTGCACGTCCAGATGATGCGGCAGGCGATCTCGCCACGATTGGCGATCAGGATCTTTTTGAACTTGCGTGGTTCGAAGGCCATTAAACAGTAATGCGGTGAACAGGTCACCGCACTCCAGGAAAACGAAAAACGGTTGTTAACTTCGTATGCCGAACAACGGTTGGCCGTACTCTACAGGCTGGCCGTTCTCAACATAAACCTTGACGACCTCTCCGCTCGCCTCGGCCTGAATCTCATTCATGAGCTTCATCGCTTCGATGATGCACACGACGCTCGCCGGTTCGACGTTGCTGCCGATCTTTACAAAAGGCTCGGCGGTTGGCGACGGCGAACGATAGAACGTGCCGACAATCGGAGAAGAAATAATGTGGAGATCCTGGTCCGCTGATGCCGCGGTCGACGCCTCAGCGCCCGGATGCGCCGGTGCTGGACTTGTCGCCGCAGGCACTGGAGTTACAACGCCCGGCGGATACGGGTTCGCGCCTAAAGCATTCTTCACCATCTCAGTGATCGTGAAGTGGTCCGCCGAGCTGCTGTCGCCGGCAAACGAAAAACCCTCGCGGCGCAAACGCACGCGAAAGTCTTCGCGTTCGAGCTCGAGTTCAGCCAGACCGTTGTCGCGGAGCAACGCGATCAGTTCGCGCAGCTCGTCCATGTTCACGGAAGCTTTTGCGGCGTTGTCGCTCTGTTCTTTGCGTGCAGCCATGCGTTTAGGCCAACCACAGATTACGCAGATTACTCTGCGCTTGCTGTGTCATCTGTGGATTCGGTCTTCGCCGCTTTCTTGGAAGACTTCTTCTTCGCAGCCGAAGCCTTTCGTTTCTTCTCAGCTTCCGCAGCCTCAACTTCGCGCGGGTTATCGACGAGCTCGATGATCGCCAACTCCGCCGCATCGCCATCGCGATGGCCGAGTTTCAGGATGCGCGTGTAACCACCGGGACGATCCTTGTAACGCTCGCCGAGTTCATTGAACAGACGGCGCAACGCAGCCACACCCGCGGTACGTTCCGGACGAAGCTGTCCGCGCTTGCCCGTGAGCGATGAAACTGACATGTTCCCGGCGTGGAAAAAGCCCGCTGCCTGACGGCGCAAATGCAGCGCCTGAGCATCGTCGTCGGAAAGATTGCGCGCGCGGCGCGACAAAGTGATGGCGCGCTCGACGAAAGGACGAAGCTCCTTTGCTTTCGGCAAAGTGGTAGTGATGCGCTCTTCACGGGAGTTGATTAACGACGTCGCCAGATTGCGCAACATCGACGTGCGATGTTCGCTGGTCCGGCCCAGTTTGCGATGTGCCTTTAAGTGTCGCATGACTGTTACCTACTGTTCCTCGTCACCTTCGAAATCCGAAAGGTCCGCGCCGTCGCGACCGCCGGTGCCCGGAATCGGATTACCTTGTTCGTCGAATTCCATACCGAAGTCGAGCCCCATGCCGTTGAGGATCTCTTTGATCTCGTTGAGCGACTTCTTGCCGAAGTTCTTCGT